>JAICVH010000435.1 GCA_025935435.1 Burkholderiales bacterium | reverse complement strand
GAGTACCAATTACGGCATCTACGGCCCCGCGTTCGAATTGATGGAGCACGCCCCCCGCGAGGCCGGTTCAGAGGAGTATCTGTACTCGGAGAAGTACGAGATCCGCGACTGGACGCGGGAGCGTCGTGACAGCCTCCGCCCGCTTCTCGCTCGCATCAATGCAATCCGCCGGGGCAACAAGGCGCTGCAGCAGGACCGCGAACTGCGCTTTCACGCTACCGACAATGCCGAGCTCATCTGTTATTCCAAGGCGACGCCGGATGGCGCGAACGTGGTGCTCGTCGTCGTGAACCTGGATCCGTATTACAAACAGGCGGGTTTCGTCGACCTCGCGCTTGCCGAGCTCGGCGTCGATCCCACGCAGCCGTTCGAGGTCGAGGACCTGCTCACGGCAGCGCGCTATACGTGGCGTACCGGACGCAACTACGTCGAACTGCGTCCGAACGAAATGCCGGCGCACATTTTTCGTGTGTCGCCGCTCGTGCCACGGGAAGCGCATCCGTCTGCGGCCGCCAAGGCGCTCGCGTAATGGAAATGACACCGCCTGTCGATCCGCGCGGTTTGCCGTCCGCACCGGCGGCGCCGGCCGCGGGTGCGGATTCGTTTTGGTACCGGGACGCCGTCATTTACCAGCTGCATGTGAAGGCGTTTCGCGACAGCAACGGCGACGGCATTGGCGATTTCCCGGGCCTCACGGAGTCGCTCGACTACATCAAGGATCTCGGCGTCGACGCGATTTGGCTGCTGCCGTTTTATCCGTCACCGCTTCGCGACGACGGCTACGACATTGCTGACTACCATGGTGTTCATCCGGATTACGGTACGCGCGCCGACTTTCGGCATTTCCTGCGAGAGGCGCATCGGCGTTCGCTGCGTGTGATCACCGAGCTCGTGATCAACCACACATCCGACCGTCATCCGTGGTTTCAGGCCGCGCGCGCCGCACCCCCGGGTTCCAGCAAGCGCGACTATTACGTGTGGAGCGACACCGACACGAAGTGGCCGGAGACGCGGATCATTTTCACGGACACCGAGAAGTCGAACTGGGCATGGGACCCGGTCGCCAAGGCGTACTACTGGCATCGTTTCTTTTCGCACCAGCCGGACCTCAACTTCAACAATCCGAGCGTCGTGCGTGCGGTGGTGCGGGTGATGCGCTTCTGGTTCGACATGGGCGTGGATGCCATGCGGCTCGATGCGATTCCTTACCTTTGCGAGCGCGATGGCACTATCAACGAGAACCTGCCGGAGACGCATGAGGTCCTGAAGCACATCCGACGGGAGCTGGACGCGCACTACCACGACAAGTGTTTCCTCGCCGAGGTCAACCAGTGGCCGGAGGATGTGCGCGAGTATTTCGGCAACGGCGACGAATGCCACATGGCGTTCCACTTTCCGCTGATGCCGCGCATCTACATGGCGGTCGCCGAGGAGGATCGTTTCCCGATCCTCGACATCATGGCGCAAACGCCGGATATCCCCGACAACTGCCAGTGGGCGATCTTCCTGCGCAACCACGACGAGCTGACGCTCGAGATGGTGACCGAGCGGGAGCGCGACTACATGTATCGGACGTATGCGAGCGATCAGCGGATGCGCATCAACGTGGGCATCCGCCGGCGGCTGGCTCCGTTGATGGACAACGACCGCCGCAAGATCGAGCTCGTCAACAGCCTGCTGATGTCGCTGATCGGCTCGCCCATCGTTTATTACGGCGATGAGATCGGCATGGGTGACAACGTTTACCTCGGCGACCGGAACGGTGTGCGCACACCCATGCAGTGGAGTCCCGACCGCAATGCCGGTTTTTCACGCACCGATCCACAGCGCCTGTATTCGCCGCCGATCATGGACCCGATCTACGGCTACGCGGCTGTCAACGTCGAGGCGCAGAGCCGAAGCAGCGGATCGCTGTTGAACTGGATGAAGCGCCTGATCGCGGTACGGCGAGCGCATCCGGCGTTCGGACGCGGCACGCTGCGTTTCGTTCGCCCGGGCAATCGCAAGATCCTCGCCTACCTGCGCGAATATCAGGGCGAGATCATCCTGTGCGTCGCCAACCTCGCGCGTGCGAGCCAGCCGGTCGAGCTGCACCTTTCGGAATTCAAGACGCGCATCCCGCTGGAGCTGATCGGCAACACGGCGTTCCCCCCGATCGGCGAGCTGCCCTACCTGTTGACGCTTCCGCCGTGGGGCTTCTACTGGTTCGCGCTGACGACCGATGCCAAGTTCCCGAGGTGGCATTCGGAACGTCCGATGCCTGCCGAACTTCCCGCATTGGTGATCCCCGAAGGCCTGATGGCGGCGCTGACGCAGAACGAAGCAGCGGCGCAGAACGCGCGCTCGCTGCTTGCGCGCCGCGTGCGCGAGCAGCTCGAGCGCGACGTCCTGCCGCTGTTCCTCGCCAACCAGCGCTGGTTCGCCGGCAAGGGCGCGGCCATTCGCAGCGTAGAGTTGATGCAGCGCGACGAGTGGGGTAGCGACACGCGGAAGTCGCTGCTTGCCATCGTGCGAGTCACGCTCGCACAAGGTGAACGACAGCTGTACTCGCTACCGCTGTCGCTCGCTTGGGAAGACAGCGAGTTCGAGCGTATCCAGTCGTTGCTACCGTCCACGCTCGCGCGCGTCCGCCAGCGGGCGCGCGTCGGCGTCCTCTACGAGGCGTTCTGGGACGACGACTTCTGCCTTGCGCTGCTCGCCGCGATGGGCCGCAACGAACGGCGCGCGCTGTCGGGCGGGCAGCTTGTCTTCTCCTCGACCGATCTATACGGCAAGTACGTGGACAGTGAACGCCCGAGCGTGCGTCATCCAACGTTCGAGCAGAGCAACACGCTCGTCATCCTCGGCGAGCGCCTGGTGCTCAAGGCGTATCGACGCCTGCACGAAGGCATCAATCCGGAGATCGAGATCGGCCGGTTCCTCACCGAGGCTTCGCCGTATCGGCACATCGCGCCCATGGTGGGCGCACTCGAGTACCGTGCGGACGACGGTGGCGTCACCGCGATCGCACTCGTGCAGGCGTTCATCGAAAATCGCAGCAGCGGATGGGATTACACGCTCGAGCACCTGGGTCGCTTTCTTGACGCAGTGCGCACGCACACTGTCGACCCGTCGGCCGCGGGTGTCGTCCAGTCGCCGCCTGACGTGGCAGCAAATTCCGCGGCGCCGACGCATGCCGGTTACCTCGCCTTGATCGAGAAGCTCGGTCGTCGTACCGCCGAGCTCCACGCTGCGCTCGCCAAGCCCACCGGGGATGCCGCTT
>JAICVH010000479.1 GCA_025935435.1 Burkholderiales bacterium | reverse complement strand
GGCGCAGCGATTCCGGTGCGCACGCGCGTGCGCACTTCGTTCAGCAGGTCGGTCACTTCGCGGTCCCAGTCGCGAAACAGGCCGAGCGGGGTGAACAGCGCAGGTCGATCGCCGGCGAGGTCGGGCAGCTTTTCGCGCATCTTGGCGATTGGATGCGCTTCATCGAAGCCGAAGATCTCACGCGCAGCCTCGGGTCCGTAGCGGAAGCCGTCCCAGATCTCGCGTTCCTCGTTGCGCTCGCGGCAGAACAGCAGATGGCGGTCGCCTTCCGGCCCGGCGACGAGCGCAATCACCGCTTCCGGTTCGGGGAAGCCCGACAGGTAATAGAAATAGCTGTCGTGCCGATACGCGTACAGCGAGTCGCGGTTGCGCGGCACTTCGGGCGCTGTGGGCACGAGCGCCAGACCGCCGCCTGCGCGCGTGCGCATCGTTTGCAGCACGGCATCGCGGCGCGCACGGTAGATTTGGTGTGCGTGGTTCATCGTGGCATCCTGCACGAAACGCGCCATTATAGGGTTCACCATGAACGAACAGCGCCGCGCTGCACCGCTGCCCGACCTCTCGCTCGCTGATTACGGTGCGGGTCTGCGCAATCGAACGTTCAGCGCGGAGGCGACGGTGCATCGGCTGCTCGAACGCATTCGCGATGACGCGGCGCTCGACGCATACACGTATGTCGACGCCGACGGTGCGCTCGCGTCGGCGCGCGCCGCGGACGAAAACCTCCTCGCGCGGAACGATACCGGTCCATTGCTGGGCGTGCCGATCGCGCTCAAGGATCTGTACGCGTCGACCGGACTGCCGATGACGGCCGGATCCCGAGTCGACATCGCCGACCGGATCCCCGTCGAAGGCGGGCTGGTCCGGGCGTTGAAGCGTGCAGGAGTCGTTATCCTCGGCAAGACGCGCACGACCGAATTCGCGTTCGGCACGTTCAACCCGTCGCATCCGACGCCGCGCAATCCATGCGATCGCGCCGTGCATCGCATGCCTGGCGGGTCGTCGTCCGGCTCGGCCGTCGCCATGGCCGCGGGCTTGTGCGCAATCGCCTTCGGCACCGATACCGGCGGGTCGGTACGACAGCCGGCGGCGCTGTGCGGGATTGCGGGTTTCAAGGCCACCGCGGGACGCTTGTCGATGGACGGCGTCTTTCCGCTGTCCCCGACGTTCGACAGCCCCGGCTGGTTTGCGCCGCGCATCGCCGACATCGCCGCGGTGTGGCAAGTGCTCACCGGCGAGCAGGCAGTCCATGCGCGGCCGCTCGACACGCTCGTCGTCGGGCGTCCGAGTGCGCATTTCTTCGACGGGCTCGACCACGACGTCGCCAGCACCGTCGACATCGCGCAGCGGCGGCTTGCAGCAGCGGGCGTGCGCATCGTTCCCGTCACGCTGCCACCGCTTGGCGACCTCGACATGGCGTTCGGCGCGTTTCTGTCGGCCGAACTCGTTGCAACGCTCGGGCGCGAACGCGTCATCGCCGCGCTGCCACAGATGGATCCGGTCGTGGCGACGCGTATCGCACCCGGCCTCGAGCTTGCGGCGGACGCTTACCTGACGCTGCGTGCGCGCTTCGTCGAGCTCGCGCGTGATGCACACGATGCGATCAGCAGTGTCGACGTGCTTCTGACGCCGACCTGCCCGCGAACGGCGCTACCGGTCGCAGGCCACGAGGATCCGACGGTCGCTGCAGCGTGGAGTCGCGAAACGCTGCGGTTCACGCGGCCGGGCAACCTGTTCGGATTCTGCGGTGTGTCACTGCCGATCGGACACCTGACGGGAACGCTGCCGGTCGGATTGCAGCTGCTCGCGCGCGGCGGCGAGGACGCCGCGCTCATTGCGGCCGCCGGCCGTATCGAATCGCAGCTCGCGCGCCCATGACGCTGCGCGACGACAAGCGCGCGCTGCGCGAAAGGCTGGTTGCGCAGCGCGACGCGCTCGGCGTCGAAGTACGGGCAGCGGCTTCGCAGGCGATCGCAATGCACATCGCATCACTCGCGGGCTATGACAACGCGAGGGTCGTTCTGCTCACGCTGCCGTTTCGCAGCGAGTGGGACGCGCTGCTGCTGGCGCGACACGCGCTTGCAGCGGGCAAGACCGTCGTCGCACCGCGCGTCGATCCGTCGGCGCGCATGTTGCGACTATTTCGCATCCTCGATCTCGACCGCGACATCGAGCCGGGCTATCGCGGCATTCCCGAGCCTCGCGCCACGTGCGACGCTGTGCCGCTGCATGCGATCGACTGGATCCTGACGCCGGGCGTCGGCTTCGATGCGAGCGGGCGCCGCCTCGGTTACGGCGGGGGCTACTACGACCGGTTGCTGCCGCTGTTGCCGGGCACCGCCCCGCGAGTCGCCGGCGCATTCGAAATCCAGGTGGTCGAGCGCGTCCCGGCGGCGCCGCATGACATCGGTGTCGACTGCGTCGTGACCGAGAGACGCGTCCTCGAGTGCACGCGCCTACCCGCATGACCGGCGGCCGGACGGCGCTGATCGCCCTCGCCGCGACGCTGACGATCCAGATCTATGCGTCGTTCGCTGCGACCGCGACGGCGGTGCTGGCCCCGGAGATAGCGCGTGCGTTTGCCGTCGAAACGCGCTGGGTCGGCGCGTTCGTCGGCATCGTCTACATCGGGGGCATGTTCGCAAGCCTTGCGAGCGGCGGTTTCATCGAGCGACACGGCTCGATCCGCGTGTCGCAGGCGTGCGTGCTGTTCTGCGCCATCGGCGTTGCGTTGATCGCGGCGACGCCCGACCACGCACCGGTGTTGCTCGCGATCGCCGCGCTTGTCATCGGCATCGGTTACGGGCCGATCACGCCCGCGTCTTCGCAGCTGCTGCAACGAACTGCGTCGCCCGCGCGGATGGCGCTGACGTTCTCGATCAAGCAGACGGGCGTGCCGGCGGGCGCTGCGCTGTGCGGCGGATTGCTTCCTGCGCTCGCCGTCG
>JAICVH010000504.1 GCA_025935435.1 Burkholderiales bacterium | reverse complement strand
GGGCAAGGCGTGGTGGCTCGTCATGACCGCGAACCGCACGGCGACCAACATCTTCTCCGGAACGCTCTACGAGACGCGCGGACCGGCGTTCAGCGCGGTGCCTTTCGACCCGAACGCGGTCACGAAGTCCTCGGTCGGTACGGCGACGCTCACCTTCGGCGACAACGACAACGGAACGTTCTCGTACACGGTCAACGGCGTCCAGCAGATCAAGCCGATCACGCGCGAGGTCTTCGGGCCGTTGCCGACGTGCACGTTCGGCGGCGAGGCGAACCTTTCGAGCGCGACGAATTACCAGGATCTGTGGTGGGCTTCGCCGGCGGGCGTCGAATCGGGGTGGGGCATCAACTTCACGCACCAGGGCGACACGATCTTCGCGACGTGGTTCACGTACGACACCGACGGCGCGCCGCTGTGGCTGTCGGCCATCGCCGATAAATCCGCGCCGGGCGTCTACACCGGCCCGCTCGTTCGCACCACCGGTCCCGCGTTCAATGCGACGCCATTCGATCCGACGCGCATCGGGACGACAACGGTCGGAACCGCGACGCTCAGCTTCGCCAACGGCAATCTCGGGTCGTTCGCCTATACGGTCAACGGCGTTTCGCAGACGAAGACGATCACGCGCCAGATCCTGCGGAGCCCGGGCACCGTCTGCCGCTGAACGTGATGGGCGCAAGCGTGCCAGCGGATTCCGTCGACGCTCGCGTCACGCCGATCCTTGCCACGCTTGGATTGAGCGTCGATGCGCGTGGGCGCGTCCATGATCCGCTGGCCTTGCCGGCGCACGGTGCGGAGATTCGCGCGGTCAATCCCGCCAACGTTCGCCTGCTCGGCAGCGTCGCCACAGTCACCCGTCAGGATTTCGACGCGGAGCTCGAACGCGCGGAACATGCCGCGTGCCGTTGGCGGGACGTTCCGGCCCCCAGGCGCGGCAGCGCGGTGCGCCGTTATGCCGAACTGCTTCGCGAACACCAGGACGCGCTCGGCACGCTGGTGTCGCTCGAGAACGGCAAGATCAAGGCCGAGGGCGACGGCGAAGTGCAGGAGATGATCGACATCGCCGATTTCGCCGTCGGCCAGTCGCGAATGCTCTATGGCAAGACGCTGCATTCGGAGCGACCCGCACATCGGATGTACGAGCAGTGGCACCCGCTCGGTGTCGTCGGCGTCGTCACCGCTTTCAATTTTCCGGTTGCGGTGTGGGCCTGGAACGCGATGCTCGCCTGCGTCTGCGGCAACGCCGTCGTGTGGAAGCCATCGCCGAAAACGCCGCTGTGTGCGCTCGCCGCGGCGCATCTTGCCAATCGCGTCGTTGCCGAACTCGCGTTGCCGCCGATCTTCTCGCTCGTGCAGGGCGGCACCGAACCGGGGGCCTGGCTCGCCGCCGACCCGCGCGTCGCGTTGCTTTCGTTCACCGGCTCGTCGGCGGTTGGCAAGGCTGTCGCCGGCACGGTGAGCGCTCGCTTCGGCAAGGTGCTGCTCGAATGCGGCGGCAACAATGCGGTGATCGTCGCCGAAGATGCAGACCTCGACCTCGTCGTTCCCGCTGTGCTGTTCGGGGCGGTGGGCACGGCTGGCCAGCGCTGCACGACGACGCGACGGCTGATCGTGCATCGTTCGCGCGTCGATGACGTCCTCGCGCGACTGTCGGCGGCGTATGCGCAGGTGCGTATCGGTGATCCGCTCGATCCGTCGACGTTGATGGGACCGCTCATCGATCGGGCGGCCGTCGAGGCGTTCGAGCGCGCCGTCGATGAAGCACGTTCGCGCGGCGCGACGATCGTCCATGGCGGGTGCGCGCTGCACGGCGCCGGTCATTTCGTTCTGCCGACGCTCGTCGCCGGCCTCGACAGCGGCGATGCGCTGGTGCAGCGCGAGACGTTTGCGCCGCTGCTCTATGTGATGCCGTACGACACGATCGACGACGCGATCGCGCAGAACAACGCGGTTCGCCAGGGGCTCGCGTCGGCGCTGTTCACGCAGAGCGTGCGCACCGCCGAAGCGTTCCTCGCCGCGTCGGGCAGCGATTGCGGCATCGCGAACGTCAACATCGGAACGTCCGGCGCGGAAATCGGCGGTGCATTCGGCGGCGAAAAGGAAACGGGCGGCGGCCGCGAGTCAGGTTCCGACGCCTGGCAGGCGTACATGCGCCGGCAGACGAACACGATCAACTGGAGCCGCGAACTGCCGCTTGCGCAGGGGATCCGCTTCGGCTAGCTATTTGTTGCGCGTGCGGGTGAGCGTCGTTCGGCGCTTGGTTCCAACAGCCGTCTTGGTGCCACGGGGTTTGGCCGCCGGCTTCGATGCGCTGCGCTGGGTCGCAGTGCCCTTCGCGGGTGGTCGCACGGTCGCGCGCTTTTTCGTCGCAACGCCCTTGGCGGCACTTTTCGGAGCCTTGCGGGCTACCACGGTCGCCGCGCCATTCCCCGCACGACGCGTGGTGCGCGTGGCGGCTGGCGTATCGCGGGTCGCCGCGCTGTTCCGTGGTGCTCGCGTACCGACGGACCGTCGCGTCGTCGGGCCCGCGCCGCGCCCCGCCTTTTCATCGACGAGCGCGACTGCTTCGTCGAGGGACAGCGACTCGACGGCGTCCCGATCGGGAAGCGTCGCATTGGTCGTTCCATGCTTGACGTAGGGACCGTAACGCCCTGCATGCAATTCGACCGGTTGCCGGTCGCGCGGGTGCGCGCCGAGCACCCGGAGCGGCGCACTGCGAATGCCGCGCGCGCCCTTGCGCCCCGGCACCTTCGCCTCGAACTCGAAGCCCACTTTCCCGTCCGGCTGCTTGACGAGATACGCTGAGAACGGACG
>JAICVH010000721.1 GCA_025935435.1 Burkholderiales bacterium | reverse complement strand
TCCCGACCTCAAGCTGCGCGTGTTCGTTTCGGGTGGCGGCTGCTCGGGCTTCCAGTACGGCTTCACGTTCGACGAGGTCGTCAACGAGGACGACACCGCGATGAACAAGGCCGGCGTCACGCTGCTGATCGACCCGATGAGCTACCAATACCTGGTCGGCGCCGAGATCGACTACCAGGAAGGCCTCGAAGGCGCGCAGTTCGTCATCAAGAATCCGAACGCGACGACGACCTGCGGTTGCGGGTCGAGTTTCTCGACCTGACGCGCTCGAAGGTCTCAACCAAAGGGCCCGCGCAGGGCCCTTTTGTTTTTCGGCGCCGGCGCGCGTGGCCGATCACCGCGGATAGATCGCTCCGAGCACCCGGGGTCCCTTTGCTCCCGTGACCGCCGGCAGATTTCCGGGGCGCCCCGCGAGCGCCTCGCGCGCGAGCCACGCGAACGCCAGCGCCTCGACCTGTTCGACGGCAACGCCCGCATCGCCCGTCGTGCCGATCTTGCGCGGCGTGAGTTCCTCCGCCAAGCGCTGCAACAGCGTCGCGTTGCGTGCGCCGCCGCCGCACACGAGCACTTCCTGTGCATCGGGCGCGTAACCGCGGATCGCATCGGCGATCGTCCGGGCCGTGAGGGCGACGAGCGTCGCCTGCACGTCTTCCGCCTCGGCCTTGGTGCCGGACTCGCGCAGCCGCCCCTCGAGCCACTGCAGATTGAACTTGTCGCGATGCGTGCTCTTCGGCGGCGATGCGCTGAAGAACGGGTCGGCCAGCAGCACCTCGAGCAACGCGGGGATCACGTGACCCGTCGATGCCCACGCGCCTTGCGCGTCGAACGGCGCACCGCGATTGCGCGCGCACCATAGATCGGAGAGCACGTTGCCGGGTCCGGTGTCGAATCCGCGCACCTGGCCATCCTCCGGCAAATCGGTCATGTTCGCGATGCCACCGACGTTGACGATGACGCGATGCCGATCCGGCCGTGCGAACAGTGCCGCATGAAACGCGGGTACCAGCGGTGCGCCCTGTCCGCCGGCAGCGACGTCGCGGCTGCGAAAATCGCTAACGACGACCATGCCGGCCTTTTCCGCGACGCGTGCGGCGTTGTTCAGCTGCACGGTGATTCCAAGGTCAGGCCGGTGCCGCAACGTCTGGCCATGCACGCCGGCGGCGGTGATGTCAGCGGCGGTGAGCTTCGCCGCTTCGAGTGCGCTGGCGATCGCTGCAGCGTAAAGCTCCGCAAGCATGTTCGCGGCCGACGCGGCGCGAGCCAGCTCGTTGTTGCCGGGCTGCTGCAACGCAAGCAATTCGTCGCGCAGCATCGAATGAAAGCCCACGTGCGATGCGCCGAGCGTGTTGCACGGCTTGTCACCACTGGGGGAAAAATCCGCGATGACGGCATCCACGCCGTCGAGACTGGTGCCGGACATCACGCCGGCGAAATATTCGCGGGCCATCGACTGCGCTCGGGGTTTCGGGTGCGCGACCCGAATGCGTCAATCGGCGGCGAGGAAGCGCACGTCAGGAAGTGCCCGCACGACCGCCAGCTCGCCGGCAAGGGGCGCGATGCCCGCTGTGAAGGCGGGGCGCTCTTCTTCGGATACCGGCGTCGCCGTTGGCAACGCGACGGTCAGTGCATCCTGGGGCTCGCCGTCGACGCGCAGCTCGTAATGCAGGTGCGGTCCCGTGGCCCAGCCCGTCTGCCCGACGTA
>JAICVH010000255.1 GCA_025935435.1 Burkholderiales bacterium | reverse complement strand
GCGAAATGCCGTCAGCACCCACGGGGCGTATAAGCCGACGAGCTCGGACATGCGCCGCTCCGCCTGCAAACGCTCCGGACCGTCCGGCAACGACCGCGCCTTCTCGTAGAGGCGGTCGTATTCGTCGAGTTGGAAGCGCGACAGGTTCGAAAACCCCGCGTTCCTTCCATACAGCAGACCAAACAGGCCGAAGCCGTCCGGCGTCGTGCTGATGTTGCCGAGCGACCACATCTGCAGTTGCCCGAGCCGCGCCGCCTTCAGCAGATCGGGCCACTTCTGTTTGAGAAACTCGACGCGCAGGCCGATGTTGTTCAGGCTGCGCTTCCAGAACTCCTCGATCTCGCGATCCTGCGCGCTCGTGCCCGTCGCCATTTTGAGCAGCATCGGCTTCCCGTCGGGCTGCTCGCGAAAGCCGTCCCCGTCGCGATCGGCGTAACCGAACTTGTCGAGTAACGCCTTCGACTGCGCCACGTCGAACCGCACACGGCCGTCGAACGTCGGGTCGTGTCCCGTCATGCCGGGAGGCACCAGCTGCGTCGCCGGCAAGCCCTGACCTTGCCGCAACACGCGTATGTCCTCGTTCACGTCGTACGCCATCGCGATGGCGCGGCGCAGCGCGATGCGTGCGGGCACGTAGCCACCGACGACCGGATCTTCCATGTTGAAGTACGTGTACGAGATCGCAGGCTGGATGCTGCGCTCGAGGCGGATCCCTGCCTTCAGCAGCTCGGCGTTCGGCTGGTTGTTCGTGTCGAGAACCTTGGTGACCAGATTGCTCGGCACGGCGAGCCAATCGAGCTGCTTCTGCTGGAACGCGAGCAGGCGCGGCTGCGCTTCTTCGATGATGCTGATTTCGACAGTGGAGACGAGTGGGAGCTTGCGACCGGTCAACGCCTTCGCAATCTTTAGATCGGCCGCGCTGGCGGCCGCCGGGTAACGTTCATCGCGAAACGCGGGATTCGCTTCCAGCACAATGCGCTGACTGCGCCGCCAGTCCTTCAGCCGATACGCGCCGGTTCCGACCGGATTGGCCATCGCCCAGCCATTACCGTCGGCATACGCCTCGATCACTTCACGGGCGACCGCCGAGAACGCCGTCGTCGTCAGGTTCGATAGCAGTTCGTAGTCGGCGAAGACGAGGTTGAATTGCAGCGTGTAGCGATCGATCGCGCGCAGGCCCTCGAGCGGAGCATCGTAGTCGAAGCGGCCCGTCTCCTTGGCCCTGGCGACTAGCGCATCGGCGCCGACGAGCCGGCCGTCGATCGCCTGCAGCGAATTCGAGCGCAGTTTCGGATCGAGAATGCGCTTGATCGCGTACACGTAATCCGCAGCGACGAGTTCGCGGCGTTTGCCCTTGAACACCGGATCGTCGGCGAAGTAGATGCCCTTGCGAATGTGGATCGTCCACGTGCGGCCATCCGACGAGATTTCGGGCAGGCCCGTCGCGATGTTGGGCACGACCTTGTAAGGGCGCGCGAGGTAGTCGTAGCGATAGAGCGCGTCGAAGATCGCGCGATTGACGTAATTGGAGTACGCGTCGCCGGCTGCCTGTGGATCGAACCCCGTCTCCGCGACCGGAAACGCAACGCGCAGCACCTTCCCGGTCGCGACCGCGGAGGCGGCGGACCCCGAAAGCGCGGCGCACGCAACCGCGAACGCGCAGGCGACAAGCGACGCGCGGCGCATTACTGCAGCGCCTTCTCGACGTCGCGCTCGATCGATTCGGGCGTGTCGTTCGGCGCGTAGCGCGCGACCACCTTCCCGTCGCGGTCGATGAGGAACTTCGTGAAATTCCACTTGATCGACTCGCTGCCGAGCAAACCCGGCTTGGCGCTCTTCAGATAGCGATAGACCGGCGCCGTCGCGTCGCCGTTGACGTCGATCTTGCGGAACATCGGAAACGTGACGTCGTAGTTCGTCTCGCAGAACGTCGCGATCTCCTGTTCGTTACCGGGTTCCTGCGCGCCGAATTGGTTGCACGGGAAACCGAGCACGGCGAAGCCCCGGTCCTTGTACTTGCGATAGAGCGACTCGAGGCCCTTGTATTGCGGCGTGAACCCGCACTTGCTCGCCGTGTTCACGACGAGCAGCACCTGGTCCTTGTAGCGGTCCAGCTTCACCGGCTTGCCGCCGATGTCGTCGACCGTGAAGTCGTAGATCGTCGCCATGAAGCGCCTCCATTTCGAAGTTCGTTGTGCGCTATGGTACGCCCTCGAATCACCGCAGTGAGCCTTGAGCCATGGCGCGTGCGCAGAGTGCGGGTGTGCTCCTGTTCCGGCGGCGAGCCACGGGCATCGACGTGCTCCTCGTGCATCCGGGAGGGCCGTTCTGGACGCGCAAGGACGAAGGCGCGTGGTCGATACCGAAGGGGGAATTCGGCGCCGATGAGCCGCCTGAAGCGGCGGCGCGGCGCGAGTTCGTCGAAGAGACCGGCATCGCGCTTCCGATCGACCTCATGGCGCTTGCGCCGGTCGCGCAATCGCGCGCGAAGACGGTGCATCCGTTCGCGGGCGAATTCGATCTCGATGCAGCGGCGATCCGCAGCAACGTCTTCGAAATGGAATGGCCGCCGCGTTCAGGGCGCGTGCAGACGTTTCCCGAGATCGATCGCGCGGCGTGGTTTACGCTCGATGAAGCGCGCCGAAAGATCGTCGCCGGCCAGCGCGCGATCCTCGACGAACTGGAGAGGCGACTGACGTCACGGTCGGAGGAATAAGTCGAGCATTCGCTGCGCGATCGAGTTGCGACCGCACACAATGACTTATTCCTCCGGCCCCGAAGTTGCGAGCGCGATTTCAACGCGGCGATTACGCCGGCCTTCGCTGCGTATTTTCAGGACCCGGATGCCGCCGATCTCCGCGATATTGGCGACGTGCGTGCCGCCGCAGGGCTGCAGGTCGATACCGGGAATTCTCAGCAATCGCACGCGGCCCGCGCCGCGTGGCGGCTGCACGCTCATCGTCTTGACGAGTTCCGGTCGGGCGTCCATTTCGGAATCGGTGATCCAGACGGTTTCGGTGGCGACGCCGCGCCCGATCAGCGCGTTCGTTTCGCGCTCGATGCGCGCGGCGTCCAGCAGGCTCATGTCGATGTCGAAGTCGAGCCGCGCCTTGTCGGGCGCGATGTTGCCTCCGGTGACCGGCGCCACCACCACGCACGACATCACGTGCAGCGCCGTATGCAGCCGCATCAGCGCATAGCGGCGCGACCAGTCGACCTCGAGCGTCACCTCTTCGCCGATCGCCGGCACACCGGCGCCGGCCTGAACGACATGGAGAACGCTGTCGAGCGTGTCGCCCTTGCGCGTGTCGGTCACCGCGATGCGCTCCCCGTTCGCACGCACGAGCGCGCCCGTGTCGCCCACCTGCCCGCCCCCCTGAGGATAGAAGATCGTCTGGTCGAACTCGATGCCTCGCTCCTGCACACCAGTGACATGCACGCGGGCGGTCGTCAGGTACGCATCATCGCGAAAGAGCAATTTCGTTGGCATCGCATTACACTCCGTTTCGAGAGCGGCTGATCGTACCTTAGCCAAGGAGGAGGAACGACATGAGCATCCCGAATGCATCACCCGCGCTTTACAACCACGATCTCGCACCCGCCGTCGAACGCAAATGGGGCGCGTTCAGCATCTTCAACGTATGGACGTCGGACGTGCACAGCCTGTGGGGGTACTACCTCGCGGCGAGCCTGTTCCTGCTGTGCGGCAGCTTCGTCAATTTCCTGATCGCGATCGGCTTGAGTTCGCTCGTGATCTTCTTCCTGATGAATCTGGTCGGTTACGCGGGCGTGAAGACCGGCGTGCCGTACCCCGTGCTCGCGCGCGCGTCGTTCGGCATCTGGGGCGCGAACGTTCCGGCGCTGGTACGCGCGATCGTCGCCTGCTTCTGGTACGGCGCGCAGACGGCCGCGGCCTCCGGCGCGATCGTCGCGCTGCTGACGCGCACCGATATGTTCATGAACTTTCACCGGAATACGCATTTTCTCGGGCACTCCGGCCTCGAAGTGATCTGCTTCATCGTCATCTGGGCACTGCAACTTCTCGTCATCCAGCGCGGCATGGAAACCGTCCGCCGGTTCCAGGACTGGGCGGGCCCGGCCGTCTGGGTGATGATGCTGATACTGGCAATCGGCCTCCTGATCAAGGCGGGCGGCGTGTCGTTCCAGCACGGCATCCCGCAGGACGTCCTGCTCGCGAAGACAAAGGATGCGGGCGTCTTCGGCGAGCCCGGCTCAACGACCGCGTTGATGGCGGTCGGCGCGACGTGGATCACCTACTTCGCGGCGCTGTACCTCAACTTCTGCGACTTCTCGCGTTACGCGCCGGACAAGGCGACCGTGCGCAAGGGCAACCTGTGGGGACTGCCGATCAACCTGGTGCTGTTCTCGCTCGTCGCAGGAATCACGACGATCGCCGCATTCCAGGTGTACGGCGAAGTGCTGATCCATCCCGACCAGATCTCGGCGAAATTCGACAGCTGGTTCCTGGCGCTGCTCGCGGCGCTGACGTTCGCCGTGGCGACCCTCGGCATCAACGTCGTCGCCAACTTCGTGTCGCCCGCGTTCGACTTCTCGAACGTCTTCCCGAGCGCCATCGACTTCAAGAAAGGTGGCTACATCGCGGCGCTGATCGCGCTCGTGCTGTATCCGTTCGCGCCCTGGGAAGGCAATGCGGCGACCTTCGTCGGTGGCATCGGTGCGACGATGGGACCGTTGTTCGGCGTGATCATG
>JAICVH010000543.1 GCA_025935435.1 Burkholderiales bacterium | reverse complement strand
GATGTCGCAACGGTTCATCATTGCGGGCTCTGGAAACGGGTCGATCGTCAGCGCGATCTCGCGTCCGTCGGGCGCAATGTCATACGTCTCCGACGTCGGGTCCCACGGCTGCAACGCGATTCCCGTGCCGGCGAGCGCGTCTTCGCAGCGGCCGGTCGCGACGTCGCAGATGAACACGTGCGGTTCGCGCCCGTCGGTGAGCCAGTGGTCCCAGAACCGGTATTCGCCGCGCTCGGTCAGATGCGCCTTCACTTTGGCGTTCTTGCGTTCTTCGACGCGACGTCCCTGCGCCGCAAGCGTCGCGAGGTCGGGCCATACCCACGACACGAACGCGATGCGACGCCCATCGGGGAGCCATTTGATGGCACCTGCGCCCGTTGCGATGTTCGTGATGCGCGTCGCCTCACCGCCGTCGGGCGCAATCACGTAGATCTGTGCTTCGGTGTCGTCCTTACGCTTCGCCGTAAACGCGATGCGCGAGCCGTCCGGCGACCAGCGCGGATCACTGTCCTTGTCGCCCGCGGTCAGGCGGCGAGGCTTGCCGCTGAGGCCTGGGCTGGTGCCGGTCGGGAACATCCACAGTTCGGTCGTCCCGACGTTCTTGTCCATCGAAAACGACGTCACGGCGGCGCATGCAAGGCGGCCGTCGGGCGCCACGGTCGGTGTGCCGATGCGCTTGATCGCCCACAGCGCGTCGACGTCGAACGGCGGTGCTCGGCGTCCGGGACTGCGGTGTGTGGAAGCGCGGCGCATCGCCATCGGCCAATCCTGCGGAGTAGAATGAAGGCGGCGATTCTAGCCCGATTGCTTCGTGCAGATCGCGCCGCGCGGCAGTCGCATCCAACCGTTTTCAACGCGGAACGGCGTGACCGACGACAGCTGCGGTGCGTCGCGCGCGTGATTTTCGACGCACAAAATCAATGACTGCGATGAACTACCGCCGGCTCGGACGCTCCGGACTGCGGCTGTCCGAATTGTCGTTCGGCTCCTGGGTCACGTACGGCAACCAGTTGGACGAGCGCGTCGCGCGCGAATGCATGGCAGCGGCGTACGACGCCGGCGTCAACTTTTTCGACAACGCGGAGGTTTACGCCAAGGGCAACGCGGAATCGATCATGGGCGCCGCGCTGCAGAAGCTCGGCTGGCGTCGCTCGTCGTACGTCGTATCGACCAAGTTCTTCTGGGGCCTGCACGACGGCCCCAACGAGAAGAACACGCTGAACCGGAAGTATCTGATGCAGGCCATCGACGGCTCGCTTGGGCGGCTGCGTCTCGATCACGTCGATCTCGCGTTCTGCCATCGGCCCGATCCGGAGACTCCGATCGAGGAAACGGTGTTCGCGTTCGACGACATGATCCGCGCCGGCAAGGTGCTGTACTGGGGAACGTCCGAATGGAGCGCGGCGGAGATCATGGCCGCCTATCAGATCGCCGAGCGGCACCACCTGCACAAACCGGTGATGGAGCAGCCGCAATACAATCTGCTGCATCGCGAGCGCGTCGAGCAGGAGTACGCGCGGCTGTACAGCGACATCGGGCTCGGGACGACGACCTGGAGTCCGCTCGCCTCGGGCCTTCTGACGGGCAAGTACGCGCGTGGCGTGCCTGCCGATTCGCGCGCCGCGATCAAGGGCTTCGAATGGCTCGCCGAGCGCATCCTCGAACCGACGCGCCTTGCGAAGGTCCAATCGCTCGTTCCGATCGCAGACGAGCTCGGTTGTACGCTCGCGCAGATGTCCCTCGCGTGGTGCCTCAGGAATCCACACGTGTCGACGGTAATCACCGGCGCGAGCCGGCCTGCGCAAGTGACCGAAAACCTGCGCGCGCTGGACGTGGTAACGAAGCTCACACCCGACGTCGTCGCGCGCATCGACGCCGCCGTGGCAGCCTGAGCGCGGCGATCGAATGAATCCACTCGAATCCTGGACCGAGGAACAACGGTCGGCGTTTCTCTACCGCGCGTGTGCCGACGCCGAAAGCGGAACGGTGCGCGCAGAACTGTTCCGGCGCCTCGCTGGGGAGGCGGAAGCGCAGGCCGCAATCTGGCGCGCGCAGCTGACGTCGCGTGGCCATCCGGCGCCTGGGCCGTTCGTGCCGGACGCCCGCACGCGTCTCGTGGCAAGCCTCGTCCAGTGGCTCGGCCCCCGGCGGCTCAAGAACGTGCTTGCCGCAATGAAGGTGCGCGGCATGGCCATTTACGGTGCCGCATTGCCGTCGGAATCAGGTCATTCGTCGCCGCCCGCTGGCGCGTTGTTCGAACGTCGTCACCGCGGACTCGGTGGGGGTGGCAACTTGCGTGCGGCCGTGTTCGGTGTGAACGACGGGTTGGTGTCCAATGCAGGGCTGATCCTCGGCGTTGCCGGCGCGACATCCGACCTGAAGGTCGTCGTGTTGAGCGGCGTCGCCGGCATGGCGGCCGGCGCGTTTGCGATGGCGGCCGGCGAATACGTGTCGGTCCAATCACAACGCGAGTTGTACGAATATCAGATTGCGCTCGAACGCGATGAGCTGAAGCAGTATCCGGAAGCGGAAGCGCAGGAACTCGCGCTGATCTATGCGGCGAAAGGTTTGCCGCCGAAGCAGGCCGACCGGCTCGCCAGGCGTCTCGTCGCCGACCCGGAGAACGCACTCGATACGCT
>JAICVH010000485.1 GCA_025935435.1 Burkholderiales bacterium | reverse complement strand
TCGCCGGCGAGCCGCGGATCGACGGCCGTGATACCCGCACCGTACGCCCGATCCGCATTCGCACGGGCGTGCTGCCGCGGACGCACGGGTCGGCCTTGTTCACTCGCGGTGAAACGCAGGCGCTGGTCGTGGCGACGCTCGGCACCGCGCGCGACGAGCAGATCGTCGACGCACTGATGGGCGAGTACCGCGATCGCTTCATGTTCCACTACAACATGCCGCCGTACGCCACGGGCGAGACGGGACGCGTGGGGTCGCCCAAGCGCCGCGAGATCGGTCATGGCCGGCTCGCGAAGCGCGCGCTGATCGCCGTGCTGCCGACTGTCGAGGATTTCGCGTACTCGTTGCGCGTCGTGTCGGAGATCACCGAGTCGAACGGCAGCTCGTCGATGGCATCGGTCTGCGGCGCGAGCCTCGCGCTGATGGACGCCGGCGTACCGACGAAAGCGCACGTCGCCGGCATTGCGATGGGCCTCATCAAGGAAGGCAACCGCTTCGCCGTGCTGACCGACATCCTCGGCGACGAGGATCATCTGGGCGACATGGACTTCAAGGTCGCAGGCACCGATCGCGGCATCACCGCGCTGCAGATGGACATCAAGATCCAGGGCATCACGAAGGAAATCATGGCGGTCGCGCTGGCGCAGGCGCGCGAAGGCCGGCTGCACATCCTGGGTCTGATGCACGACGCCGTACCGCACGCACGTACGGAAGTGTCGCAGCACGCGCCGCGGATGATGACGTTCAAGATCAATCCGGAAAAGATTCGCGACGTCATCGGCAAGGGTGGTTCGGTGATTCGCGCGTTGACCGAAGAGACCGGCACGACGATCGACATCCAGGACGACGGCTCGATCACGATCGCCTCGGTCAATGCGGAAGCGTGCAACGTCGCCCGCAAGCGGATCGAGGCGATCACCGCCGAGGTCGAAGTCGGCAAGATCTACGAAGGACCGGTGTTGCGCCTGCTGGATTTCGGCGCAATCGTTCAGTTGCTGCCGGGCAAGGATGGGCTGCTGCACATTTCGCAGATCGCGAAGGAGCGCGTGAACCAGGTGTCCGACTATCTGAAGGAAGGGCAGATCGTTCGCGTCAAGGTGCTCGAAGCCGACGAGAAAGGCCGCGTGCGGTTGTCGATGAAGGCCGCCGCCGAAGACGACGCGAAGCAGAACCAGCCTGCCGAATCGACGCCCGCCGCGTAGCGTCGGGCGTGCGCAGGCGCATCGGCATTCGCTGCCAGCGCGCATAGCCATGCAGCGACCCACGAAAAAGGCGCCACGCGGCGCCTTTTTTGCGCCTGAGATCGAACGCGTGCAGGGCAACGCACGGCGGGCTCACCGATGACCGGCGATGCGATCCGCCGACTGCATGCGCGCGAAATCCTGGATTCGCGCGGCCGTCCGACCGTCGAGGTCGACGTGGAACTCGCGAGCGGCGCAGTGGGGCGCGCCAGCGTGCCCTCAGGCGCATCGACCGGTGCGTACGAAGCGCACGAGCTTCGTGACCGGGACCCGAACCGGTATGCGGGACTCGGCGTGCGTAACGCAGTGCGCAACGTCAACGGCGAAATAGCCACCGCATTGCAGCACCTCGACGCAGGCGAGCAGCGGCGCCTGGATGACGCGATGCGAGAGCTCGACGGGACGCCGCAGTTACGCCGGCTCGGCGCCAATGCGACGCTTGCCGTGTCGCTCGCCGCATGTCGCGCCGTCACGGCGTCGCGCGGGCAGCCGCTGTACGAGCGTATCGCCGAGTTGTCTGGCGCGCGGCCGCTGCTGCCTCTGCCGATGACGAACATCCTGAGCGGGGGATTGCATGCGGGACGCGGCATGGATGTACAGGACTTTCTCGCGATTCCACTGCGCGCAGCGTCGATCGGCGAGGCGATTCATGTTCTCGCTCGCGTGCGTTCGGCGGCGAGCGACGTCATGCGCGCAAACGGATTGCCGACATTGCTCGCCGACGAAGGCGGCTTGAGTCCCGGATGCGGCAGTGGTCGCGCCGCGCTGGAATTGATGATGCAGACGTTCGATCACGCGGACCTGCGCGCAGGCGAAGACGTGGCGATTGCGATCGACGTCGCTGCAAGCACGTTCCGCAATGATGCCGGCGAATACCGGCTCGCGCGCGAAGCCCGCGTGTTGTCAGCGGACGAGATGATCGACATGGTCGCTACGTGGGCGGACGCGTTTCCCGTCGTATCGATCGAGGACGCGCTTGGCGACGAGGCGTGGCCCGACTGGCGCCGATTGACTGCGCGCCTCGGCGACGGCGTCCAGCTCGTCGGCGATGATCTGTTCGCGACCAATCCGCAACGCGTCGCGCAAGGCATTCGCGATGGGGTCGGCAACGCGGTGCTGGTCAAGCCGAACCAGAACGGCACGCTGACCGGCACGCTCGACGTGATCGCCCAGGCGAAAGCGGGGGGCTACGCGACGATCGTTTCTGCGCGTTCCGGCGAAACGGAAGATACGTTCATGTCCGACCTCGCCGTCGGCAGCAGCGCGGGACAGATCAAGATCGGCTCGCTGCGGACGTCGAACACCGTCGGCAAATACAACCAGCTGCTGCGCATCGAGGAGTCGTCGCGCGCCGCGTATGCAGGCGCGGCCGCGCTCCGGAAATCGCGTGGGTAACGAAACGGTGGCCGACGCTGCAGCGGATGGAGCAGCGAGCGTCCCTCAACCGGGCGCCGCGCTGCGCCAGTTCATCGTCGATCATCGGCTCGCGAACGCAGACGACGTACTGCGCTGGACGCCGTTGGCCGGCGGCGTGTCGTCGGATATCTGGCGCGTCGATGTTCCCGGCCGCAGTCTTTGCATCAAGCGGGCGCTGCCGCAGCTCAAGGTCGCGCAGACGTGGACGGCCCCGATCGAGCGCAATGCCTACGAGTGGGCGTGGATCGAGTTCG
>JAICVH010000654.1 GCA_025935435.1 Burkholderiales bacterium | reverse complement strand
GCCTGCCCGGGAATCTGGAAGAACCCCGGATCGTGGATCGCCTGCGAGGGCGTACGGCGTCCCGACGTCAACGCGCCGAGCGCGAGGAACGGCTTGATCGTCGAGCCGGGCGGATACGCTCCGCGAAGCGGCCGATTCAACAGCGGCTTGTCCGGTGATTCGTTCAGTTCCTGCCAGTTGGCGGGGTCGATGCCGTCGACGAAAAGATTCGGATCGAACCCGGGCTTCGACACGAACGCCAGTACATCACCCGATGTCGGGTCGATCGCGACCAGCGCACCGCGGCGGTCGCCAAACGCGGCTTCGGCGGTCTGCTGCAATGCGATGTCGAGTGACAGCGTGAGGTTGTTGCCGGCAATCGGCGGCATGCGCTTCAGCGTCCGGACCGCGCGCCCGCCGGAATCGACCTCGACGTCCTCGACGCCCGTCGTGCCGTGCAGTTCGCGTTCGTACGAGAGCTCGATTCCGACCTTGCCGATGTAGTCGCTGCCTTTGTAGTTGGCCGTCTCGTCCCAGCCGGCGATGCGCTCGTTGTCCTTGTCGTTGATGCGGCCGATGTAGCCGACGACATGCGAGGCAACCTCGCCGAACGGGTAATGACGGAAGAGCCGCGCCTTGATGTCGACACCCGGGAAGCGGTATCGCGCGACCGCGAAGCGCGCGACCTCCTCGTCGGTCAGCTTGGTGCGGATCGGCAGGCTCTCGAAATTCTTCGATTCATCGAGCAGCTTGCGAAAGCGCTTGCGATCGCGTGGCTGCACGTCAACGAGTTCGGAAAGCTGGTCGATCGTCTCGTCGAGGTTCTTCACGCGCGATGGCGTGATCTCGAGCGTGTACGCAGAATAACTCTGCGCCAGCACGACGCCGTTGCGATCGGTGATGACGCCGCGGTTCGGCACGACCGGAACGATCGCGATGCGGTTCGATTCGGCGAGCGTCTCGAAATGCGCGTGCTGGACGACCTGCAGATAAAAGAAGCGTCCGAACAGTCCGGAGAACGCCGCGAACACGAGCAGCGCGATGAGAGACAGCCGCCGCTTGAAATGAAACAGCTCGCGCTCGGGGTTGCGCAGTTCCGAGGCGCTCGGGCCCGAGCGGCGCGAGAAGCCGCGCCGGCGTTCGGTGAACAGCAACCGTTTGCTCATGTTGCGTGACCTACTTCGGGGTCAGAGCAATAAGTCGCGCGGCACCAACGATCGCTTGTCGCACATCGTGTGCGCAACTTATTGCTCTGACCCCCCATCGCGTTCATCGCTGCGACCGCGACCGCGACGGCCGCTGCGGCGTCTGGAGCAGCACCGAAACGAGCGGCCAGAGCAGCGCGCCGACCAGCGGCGGCGCGAAGTACGTCCACCGCGGAACCAGCGCGCCGCCGACGAAACGCACGAGCAGCACGATCAGCGAGCACAGCACGAGCAACGCGGCGACCTGCACCGCCTGCTGCCACAACGGGAAGCGCAGCACGCGCCTGCGGAAGTACTCGGCGCCGTACGCGAGCACCGCGTACGCCAGCGCGTGCTGTCCGAACACCGTCGCGTCGCCGACGTCCATCAGCAGCCCGACGACCCATGCGGTACCGACGCCGACGTAGCGCGGCTGCTGGATGCACCAGTACAACACGACGAGCGCAAGAAAATCCGGACGCAGCACGAGCGCGGTTCCGGTCACCGGCGCAAGGTTCAGCAGCAAGCCGGCGAGCATCGACGCGAGAATGAACCACGGCTTGGCGGGCCGCAGGATCTCGTCGGGGGACGCGGGGCCAAACGATCCCACGCTCGGGAGCACCCTCACTGGAAAGGCCTACAGATTCGCATGCGGCAACGTGTCGGGTGCCCACCGCGCGCTCGGCCGCCCCCTTCGGGCCTTGGCTTCGCCCCTCGCGCGCAGTCGTCCCTCATTCTCAAAGCCTACAGATTCGCATGCGGTAGCGTGTCGGGCCCATCATCGCCTCTTCGCCCGGCCGCCCTTCTTCGCAGCCTCGGCCTCGGCAGGCTCCTCCGGCCT
>JAICVH010000055.1 GCA_025935435.1 Burkholderiales bacterium | reverse complement strand
TGCGCTCGTGCACGTTTGAGAAGCTCGCCTATTCCGCGATAATGATGGTCACCTCGCCGGGGTGGCGGAATGGCAGACGCAGCGGACTCAAAATCCGCCGGTAGCAATACCGTGAGGGTTCGACTCCCTCTCCCGGCACCAACGAATCATTGACTTACAGTCACACTAGACTTCCCGCTCAAACCATGGCGCAGCATCGTCCGTCTCTACGGAGGCGGTCTACCTGCTGGGCCGCTATCGTCATCGTGGTGGCGCTGTTCAATCTGGCTACTCCGACAACGTTGGCGGCGCAAGGCACAGTAGCGGCGGTGCGGGGTCCGGTGTCTGGCGGCCAGGACCAACTTCCCCAGCCCGGCTCGAACCGGCGCTTCCTCGATAGCGTGCAGATCGGACTGGGCTACACCTACGACGAGAACGTCACGCTGGGCCGTACCCACGACGAGATCCTGTGGGACCAGTCGCTCGCGCTCGACGCGAGTGCGAGCCGCGACGTGCGCATCAGCGACACCGTACGGCTGGTCGTGACCGGTCTCTTTCGCGGCGAGAAGTTCGACAAGTACAACGGCCTCTCGAACCTTTCGGGCGGCCTCGAAGCGGAGATTCAATACCGGCAGTCCGGTGCTTTCGACGCGGTAACGTACGCGGCTTTCGTGCGGGGCTGGCTCGACAACTACGCGTCACACCTGCGCGACGGCAGCCATTACTCGGTCGGCGTAAGCGCGCGTGGCGCCCTGACCGATCGCATCGCACTCTCTGGAGAACTCGCACACAACGAGCGCCACGCCCAGAGCAAAGTCTGGGACGTGATCGACCATTCCGCGCTTCTGAACCTCGACTATTCGCTCGGCGAAAGGGGAACGCTGTATCTGACCGGCCAGTACCGGCGCGGCGACGTCGTGTCGGACGGCCATGCGACGCTGGTAAACGTGAGCCTGGCGAGGGTCTTCGTGCTCGACGACGCATTCCCGAACCAGCAATGGTTCGCCTACCGTTCCGAGGCTCGTACCTGGATCAGCACCGTCGGATACAACCTGCCGCTGGGTCACGACACATCGCTCGACTTTTCATGGCGACGCGTACATTCAACACCGACTGCGCACTTGAACTTCGATGTCGGGGGGTCGCTGCGCTATGTCGGCAACCAGTACTCCATCGTTTTGCTGAAGCAGTTCTAGCGATTCAATCTAGCGATTCAATTATGGCACTCACGCGTCTTATCGGATGGATCTGCGCGGCGGCTGCGGCATTGATGCTTGCCGCGTGCGGCGGCGGCGGCAGCCCCGGCGACGTTCACCCGGGCACCGACCCAGCCATCGTGAAGAGCGAGCCGAACGCTTTCCTGCTGTTTCCCAATCCGCAGGTGCAGCCCGACGGTTCCCTCCAAACCACGTCGCCCGCCTACGCGCAGGCTTATTACGCCGCCATCGATCCGAACAACGCCAAGGACACCCTCGCCAAGTGGAAGGCTGCCAACGGCTTCGACACCGGAACCGGCACGCAGGTCACCGTCGTCTTCGGCGATGTGCGCGACCTGGGTTTCGGGCGGCGGATTACCGGGCGGCAAAACGTCGACGGCACCCTTGCCTTCTACGCCGAGAACTACCTCGTCAAGACGGGCGGCGCGTACGCCTTTTCCCCGATCAACCTCGAGGCCGCGATCGTGCGCGACGTGAACGCCTTGGTGTACGCGGCCGGCATCGAGTTCAGCCCGGGCCCGGCGGGGGGAGTGAGCTTCGCGAAATACTTCAACTTCAACGTCGCGACCGGCGCGCGCGAGAACATGGCGGACGTCGATGGCCGTGGCGACAAGGCGATGCCGGGACCGTGCATCGTTTGTCACGGCGGGCGCGCCGAGGCGCTGACGCCACGCGACGCTTCCGGCAACGTGCATTTCAATTTGCTGCCGAACGCGGTCTCCGGCGCCCGCGGCGACGTCCTCGGACAACTGCCCCCGTTCGAGGTGAGCAGCTTTCAATTCTCCGACAAGCCAGGTTACACGCGCGCCGACCAAGAGCCCATGCTCAAGACGATGAACAAGTGGGTGTTGTGCTCGTACCCCCTGCCCGCCCCGTCGACGGCTCCCGAAGACGCCTGCCGACGTACCGCGAGTTCCGGCGAGTGGCAAGGCAGCGCCGCGACACTCATCAAGGCGGCCTACGGGGGAGATCGCCTGCCCACTGCGGCCTACGTGGAGCCCGCTGCGCCCGCTTCGTGGGCGGCGGCGGGACAGACCTCGCTGTATGAGACGGTGGTCGCGCCGGCGTGTCGCGTCTGCCACCTGTTACGCGGAACGGGGCGCCAGTCGGACATCGACTTCACGACTTATGAGAAATTTCAGTCCTACACGAGCCGAATCTTTGCCACCGTCATCGATCGCGGCAATATGCCACTCGCCAAGCTCGTGTACGACATGTTTCACGCGTCCTCCGGCGAAACGGTGCTGGCGAATTTCCTCGTCGGGCACGGCTTTCCGGCGCGCGACGCCAGCGGCGCCGTGCTGCGACCTGGACGTCCGATCGCCGATCCGGGGCCCGACCGCGTTGTGCGGCGGGGCGCGACGCCGCTATCGGCGAGCAACAGCCTGTTTGCCGATACCTACGCCTGGTCGATGATCTCCGGCCCCAACGGCGCTGTCCCGCCCCGGGATGCCATCCTCACGAATGCGAACACGGCGCAACCCACGTTCAATGCAACGACGGACGGGACGTACGTGGTGAGCCTCGAGGCCAGCAAGGCCTCCGCTCGGAGCGCACCCAAATTGCTATCGCTGGTAGTCCAGAGCGCGTTGACGCCGGAGCCGAACGCCATCCGCTTCGCCGACATCAAGGCCGCCCTGCAGGAAGGCCAGCAGTGCCAGGGCTGCCATGCGCCAGCCAGTGCGCTGCACCCGCCCATTGCCTTTACGAGCTATGACCGCGATGGCGATGGCGCCATCGGCGCGACGGACGACGCCTGGTTCTACGCCGAGGTGAGGAGCCGGATCAATTTCACGGAGATCGCCGCGAGCGCGCTTCTACAGAAGCCCGCGGGGCAGCATCACTTCGGCGGTCTCGGTAACGGCTTCGACACGAGTCTTACACCCGGACAACCGGGGCGCGCAAAATACGATCTCTTTCAGAACTGGATCCTCAACGGCGCGCCGCAATAGCGCGCCTCTCGCAGGATCAGTACGTGCGCCGGCGCGGCCGGTTGTACTCGTCCTTCGGAAACACGAAAGGTGGCGTGCGGCCCACGAGCGCCTCGATCAGCATCAGCTCCTGGTCGGTGTGGTCGATGAACGGTGCGAGGCGGATGTTCTGCCCGGGCTGCTCCCCAGTCAGGATATACAGCGGCCGATCGTGGTGGCTCGACACGACCGTTTCGCGGCTCGTGGGATCGCTCGCTGAGGCGATTTCGGCGGTTCCATAGCATGTGCAGAAGTAGGTCTGCTCCGGATCCGACTCCATGTAGACGCCCGTTCCGCGGATGCCGATGGAAGCGTTTTTCGTCGTCATGCGGACGGCTCGGCCGGTCGGGAACACCGACAGGATCTTCCCGGTCAGCACGCGAAGGCCCGATACGACCATCGAACCGCTCTCCTTCGTTTCCATCGTCACCTGGCTCTCGCTACGCTGAAGGTGCGCGGTCTCGCCAACGGCGTAGATCACTTCGCCATTCTTGCCGGTCTCGATGGTGGAGTCAGCAGCGATCTGGGTGTCGGGCGTAGCCGGTTGCCCGTCGACCAGCACCTGCCCTTCGATCCGATAGATGGACTTCCCCTTCGGCAGCGGTGCGGGCCTGTTGCCGAGCACTTGCGCCGCGACGTTGCGGCTTCCGATCGCGGTCGAGACAAGGGCCGCGGCAAGCACCTCCATCAGAAGACGGCGCTGCGGATCTTCATCAGTCCTATTCCACGTCATCGTTGAGTCGCAAGAGTGTCGATTTGCGATTTTGGGCCGGTTGCCGTTCCCGGTCAAAGCGGAGAGTTGCTCTAGAACGGTGCGGAGAATTCGCACAAGCTGGCCGGCGTTCGCGCCACACGCTCAGGCGCACCAACCTGGGCGTCACCTTTTGCAGTCGCTTCCGCAAGTGGCGAAGCATCGCCTATGCTTCGCGCTCGCACAGCATTTGCCTGGTGAACCATCGTCCGCTGGATGCCGAAGTTCTCGCTCGGTGGCGTCGTTCGGATTGCGATCGAACTGGCGCTGATGGCTTGTCTGCTGACCGACGCCGCGGGCTGGATCGAGATCCCTGCGCTCACCCAGCTCGAACGCTGGGCCTACGACGCGAGGGTCCGTCTGTTCCTGCCGCGAACGCGCGACCCACGCATCGTCATCGTGGACATCGACGAAAGAAGTCTCAAGGCCGAGGGATACTGGCCGTGGAGTCGCGACAAGCTCGCCCTGATGATTCATCAGCTCTTCGGGCGCTATGGGGTGCGCGTCGTCGCCTTCGACACCGCCTTTCCTGAGGCCGACCCGAACGCCGGCCTGCCGGTTCTCGAAGCGGCCGCCCATGGTGAATTGCGCAACGACGCGGCATTTCAAGCTTTTTTCGAGCGTATACGCCCCTCACTCGACCACGACCGGCTCTTTGCCGAAGAGATCCACAAGCATCCTGTAATCCTCGGGTTCCTCGTAAGCGCGCAGGCAGAGCGATCGGCCGTATTGCCGCCGCCCGCGTTCCCGGCGAGCGCTCTTGCCGACGCGCAGTACAACTATTTCAGCGCCACCGGCTACAGCGGCAACATCGCGCCGCTGCAGGCGGCCGCGACGGCCGCAGGCCATCTATACGCGGCGCTCGACCCGGACGGTGTCACGCGCAGCGTGCCGATCTTCATGCAGGTGGGAGACGATTTCTACGAGGCGCTGTCGCTGGCCGTCCTTCGCGTCTACCTCGGCAACGCGCCGATCAAGCTCGAGAGGACCGTCGTCGCCTCGGGCGCACGTAACGTCGGGTGGATGCGCTCCGTGAACATCGGCGGTGGCCCAGTGCGCATTCCGCTCGACGAGAGGATGGCGGCGCTCATCCCGTTCCGCAGTCAGGGCAGCTATCGCTATGTGTCGGCCACCGACGTGATCCGGGGCACGCTCGGCGCCGACGAGCTGAATGACCGGATCGTTCTCGTCGGTACCTCGGCACGGGGGCTCGTCGACGTCCGCGCCACGCCGGCGCTGGAGGATCTCCCGGGTGTGGAGATCCACGCGAGTCTCATCTCCGGTGCGCTCGACAACGCCGTGAAATCCCGGCCCACGGAGACGATAGCCATTGCCATGCTCACCGTCCTGCTCGTCGGCATTGCGTTCGCGGTGTTTCTGCGAAGGCTGTCGGCCCTCGCCGCGACGCTCGCTGTAGCGGGCGTGCTTGCAGTCTTGCTGGGCGTGAATGCGTGGGCGTGGCAGGCGCGCAATCTGGTGCTCCCGCTCGCTGGCCCACTGGTCATGCTGGCGGGCCTCTACTTTCTCGACGTCGTGTGGGGTTACTTCGCGGAAACCCGTCACCGGCGGCTGCTGACCGAGCTGTTCGGAACCTACGTTCCAAAGGAAATCGTCGCCGAGATGGCGGAGCATCCCGAGGAGTATTCGATGCACGGCCAGAGCCTCGATATGACCGTGCTTTTCGCCGACATTCGCGACTTCACGTCGATCGCAGAAACGCGAACGCCGCAGGACCTGAAGGACCTGATCAACACCTTCTTCACGAGGATGACCCTCTGCATCCAGGACCAGCGCGGCATTGTCGACAAGTACATCGGCGACGCGATCATGGCCTTCTGGGGGGCGCCGGTGCGCGATGCCGAGCATGCGCGGCACGCGCTCGAATGCAGTCTGGCGATGCAGAAAGCCTTGCGCGAGCTGGATCCCGTGTTCGCGAAGAAGCGGTGGCCTGCGCTGCACATTGGCGTCGGCCTCAATTGCGGCACGATGAGCGTCGGCGACATGGGCTCACACTTTCGCCGTTCCTACACCGTAATGGGTGACGCGGTGAACCTCGCCTCGCGCCTTCAGGATCTCACCAAGGAATACGGCGTGGGCGTCCTCGTCTCCGAGAACATCGTGCGCGCCGTGCAGCACTTCGTCTATCGAGAAGTGGACAAGGTGCGGGTGAAGGGCAGGCGCGGGGGTGTCGCGATTTTCGAGCCCATCGGCGCGGAAGGCGAGGTCCGCAGCGACACGCTCTTGGAGATCGCCCGTTTCCACGAGGCCCTGGCGCACTTCCGCGCGCGGCGCTGGGACGAGGCCGAAGCGCTGCTGAAGGAACTCGCCGCCGCTGCGCCTGAAGTGAAACTCTACCGACTCTACCGCGAGCGCGTCGCCCAGTTCCGCGCGAGCCCGCCGGGCGTGGACTGGGATGGCGTTTTTGGTTTCAGCACCCGGTGATGTTCGCGGCGGCGAAGCGACTTGCGATCGTGCGGGCCGGCTGCAGGGCTGGATCTTTGAGCTGAAGCACGACGGTTTCGACAGATCGTGATCGCCGCGGGAGAGTGAAGTTTCCCGTTACGTTGTTCGGATCGCGCCTGCAATATCGTCACAGCCGAGTATGGCGCGCCATAGGAAACGACTGCGGAGCACTCCCATCGATGCTGCCATCCATCGGCATCGAAGTCCTCGCTCGGGAGCCTAACCTCGGCCCCTAATTCACATCGGAGCGTTCGACAGGTAAAGGATCAGGTCAAAGTGCTGAACCGCGCGATTGCGACGGCGGAGGAGAAACTCGCGCGCATCGGAAGCGAGAAGACGAAACTCACGGAGCAGTGTCAGATCGCTCAGCGCGAAGCATCCGAGCCGAGATCGAAAGCCGGTCAGGTGGCGGCGCTTGCGGTGATCGGCGACGACTGCGACGACGATGCGCGCGATCTAAGCCATCGAGCGCACATTACGGAAGCGCGGGCGACCGACCTCGCGCGCACTTTGACTGGGTCTACAATTTTCGCGCTGAGACCGAGGCTGCGCTGCGCAAGGCGCGCGAAGCGGAAGCAGGCGGTTATCGCCGCGTTGGAGAGCACGTCAACGCCGTCGCATCCGAGTACGTCGCGCACGCACAGGTACTCGTTGCCGACGCGCGCACGGCTGCTGGCGCTCGACCGAATTCAATCGAGTCTCGGCGATCTTCGCACGGTGATCGACCTACGCGACCTCGAGACTCGGTTTGGCAACTCGCAACCGAAATGTTTGCGAGGAGCTTGAACGCTCCGCAGCCTGCGGCGGCTTGCAGCGTACGCGCGAGCGTAGCGCGCGGATTGAATGATGTCGCCGCATCGCTTGAGGCTTTGATCAAACGTGCGCAAGTCAACAGACCGCGCAAAAACTCAGGTCCCGAGGTCCACGTGACGGCGCCAGCGAAACGCACTAGATCCGCGTGAAGGAACGGCGCACTTCGCGAAGCCTCATGGTATGCCCGCAATGTGCGCGCAAGATCGATCCGGCGATTCGTGCCCGCGTCCAATGTAGTCGAGTTGCCGGCATCGTGTTAACTCGCAGCACCGATCCGACTCGGCTGCGACCGCCGCGTTATGGTCCGCGGAAGGTGAAATAGCTATGCCGCGAATCCTGTGTGCAATCTGCCGTTATTCTGCGCCGATGATGGGCTACGTTGCGAGCGTACTCACCATGTACTCGCATTGCATGCAGGGCGTCCCCGGCGCGCCGTATCGAACCGAGTGCATGGTGTTCGTTCGCGAGCCCGGCGCCGATGATGAGTGGCCCGTAGCACGATTGCGCGGTCAAATGCCGACACGGTATCCGACCATTTCGGCCGCGTAGAGCGCGCCACAAGCGATTCGCGCAGCGGTAGGCTAGGGTGATGTCCGCGGTCGATTGCGCGGCTCCAGCGCGATTCTGGCTTCGCCTTACAACCGAGTTTCCCGAAGCCATGGCGCCGTCGGGAGTGCGACGAACAACGAAACTCATAGGTAGGTTTCACCCGCGCACAAGTGGGACCGTGCGCATTGCCTTGCCATCGCCATCCGCAAGTTCTAAGGCTTCCTCGCAAAGACGTCTTCCATCTTGTTGTGTTTGTCGTCGAACCACACACATTTGACGCCGTTCGGGGGTCCCGGTGTGAAATCGCCGAAGCTTTCCAGCGTCATATGCGGTCCGCCGCTCTTTAGCCTGACAATATCGCCGACCTTAAATTTTGCCATTTCCAGACTCCCGTTCGGTCGTTTCAAGAAATACCTGCTCAAGGATTTCGTTTAGCGTGCTCGTCTTTCTGTCCAGCTCGTCGCGGGCAATTAAGTTCGGATGTCCGACCGGAAAAGCCCCGGCGTACACCTTTCGCTGCTTTTCGTAGTGCGCCAGCAGGAAATTCACTGCGTTAAGACGGGCGGTCAGCCGAGAAAATTCAGCTTGCTGACGGAGCGATTCTTGAGAGCGTTGAGCGGCTGCCGTTCGCTCCAATTCCTTTCGGGTGGAGGCCAATCCTCGCGCTGAAGGCTGAGTTCCTCGCGCTGCACGAGAATCGCAAAGATCAAACCGGCCGCTAACAGCCAGCTACAATGGCCGACCGGCCCGACTCAAAATCCGCCGGTAGCAATACCGTGAGAGTTCAACTCCCTCTCCCGGCACCAAAAAACGCACGCGCAGCACGTCAATCCGCATCTCGAACGTTCGTCGGCGAAGACACGTCCGAGCTTTTCCTGTAACGCTATTCCTGCGCCGGTACGCCACTTACCGGTTCCGACGTCGGCGATTCGCAGAGATGTTGGGTGCGGCGCGACTGCTCAATGAGACGCGGCAGGCGCTTTGGAAGTCAAACATCTCGACTCGACTCATGGAGGATGCCCGATGAAATACGTGATCAGCTGGTTTGAACGCCCCCAAGGATCGCCCATTGAATATGAGAATGCCCAGAAGCGAATCCTCGAGGTATTCGGTCAATGGAAAACGCCCGCCAACTTCAAGATTGAATTCTTCGTCATACGAGTTGGTGAGTGGGGTGGGCACATGTTGATGGAATGTGACGATCCGGTGTCGATTCATAAGTTTTGCTCGATGCTGCCCGCGTTTGTATTCCAAGTGCACCCGGTAATCCCCGTCGAGGATGCAGTCCGGGGCGAACTCGAGGTCATCGCTTGGCGCGACGGACTGAAAGGCAAATGACATCGCATAGCCTTACATGCCTGATGTGGACCGGCACGCCACCTGCTCGCTAGCGACAATCGGTTCCACAACACTCTGACAACGCGCGACATGGTGACACCGAGATGGCGGACGCAAACGATCTGACTGGCGGCCGCACGCGCCGCCAGTTCCTTCAAGCGCTCGGTGCGGCCGTGGGCGGCGTGGCGGTGAGCGGAGCGGGCGCCGCGGGGTTCGGCTCGCAACTACCGCCCGGGCAGCGTTCGGGGGCCACCGTCATCCCCGGCAGCTATGCGTTCTACCGCGTGCTGACCACCGAGCGTTTGTTGCCGTGGCCGGGCAATCCGGGCAGGCTCAATCCCGTCGCGGACATGACGGGCGTCGTCCTCATGGCCGGGGTGACGCCGCGCCTCTTCATGCATGTAACGCTTGCCGCGTCGGCGATTCCGGCGGGTGTACCCAGCGATCCGGCGCCGAACGCGCTGCTGCTCGCCACGATGGACTATTCCCAGAGGCCGTCGATCGCAGGTCTCAAGATCGTGGCGTACGAGGGGCAGTCGCTGGACGCAAACAATATCTCGGGCGCCGCGCCTGAATTGTTGCCGGTCCGCGTCGACCGCATCGGCACCGGCGACACCAACTTCAACGGCCTGTACGCCACCACCATCACGAGCCAGGACCTGAACGACTCGGTGTCGATCAACTCGGCGCCGGGCGTGTACCTGTACGACCTCGCGACCGACCGCTGGACGCAGAAGGCGCGCTTCGGCGATGTCGTCGGCGAAGGCATCGAATACGGCGGGATCTTCGGCGACGTGGCTTTGGCCGACGACGATAGCGTGCTCTTCACCGCCGGCACCACCGAACCCGTGGCGGGATACGGTGGCGCGCAGGCACTGATGCTGGCGCCCCC
>JAICVH010000048.1 GCA_025935435.1 Burkholderiales bacterium | reverse complement strand
TTCGAACCGCAGTGGAACGAAACGGCCTACGCGGCCGCACGCGGTTCGCGCACGGCGATGGGCGCGTTCCTCGATCTCGCTGCCGATGTCGGAGCAACTGTGCGCACGCCGCTCTTCGCGATGGCGAATCCGAGCGGCCCCGTCGACGACGCCGCATATGAAGCGATGACCAACGCGATCGTCGACGCGGTCGAAGGCGGCTGCGATGGCGTGCTCCTCGATCTGCACGGCGCGATGGTCACGCAGACGCATGAGGACGGCGACGGCGACTTGCTCGCGCGTGTGCGCGCCTGCGCCCCCGACATCCCGATCGGCGTCGCGCTCGATCTGCACGGCAACATCACGTCGCGAATGATCGACAACGCGGACATCATCGTCGGCTTCAAGACATATCCGCACATCGACATGTACGAAACGGGCGCGCACGCCGGACGCCTGCTACTGCGCATGCTGGTCGGTGAAATCCGTCCCGTGCTCGCGTGGTGCCAGCCGCCGCTGATGACGCATACACTGCGAAGTGCAACCGCGCACGGTCCGATGCACCACGCCGTGAATGCCGCGCGTCAGGCGGAGAGCGAAGGCTTGTTGGGTGCGAGCATCTTTGCGGGCTTCGCGTTGTCCGATACGTCGGCGCCATGTCTTTCGGTGGTGACGATCGGCGATGGCGACGTGACGAACGCCGCTGCGTGCGCCGGCCGCATCGCGCGCGACGCATGGGAGGCGCGCCGCGGCTTCGTGTACGACAGCGAACGACTCGACGCGTCGATGCATCGTGCGCAGGCGCTTGCAGATGGTCCCGGATCCGGCCCGGTTCTGCTGCTCGACCACGGTGACAACTGCATGTCGGGCGGAACCTGCGACGACATGGACGTTCTGCGGGCGGCGCTCGCACATGGTCTGCACGACATCCTCGCCGGTCCGATCTGCGACCCGGAAGCGGTCGCGCGGATGATCGAAGCCGGAGAGGGCGCCCGCGTGCGCGTGCACGTCGGAAACAAGCGGCCGCTTGCGCGCCTGGGCATTCGGAAATCCCCGCTCGCGCTCGAAGGGGTCGTGAAAACGATTGCCGACGGGCGCTTCACGATCACGGGACCCATCTATACCGGTCAACCGGTCGCGATGGGGCGCACCGTCGTGTTCGACGCGGGAAGCGTTCGCCTGGTGCTCGTCGAGCAGACGCAGGAGCCGCTCGACATCGGCGTGTTCACTTGCGCAGGTGAAACGCCGACCGTTCCGCGTTACCTGCTGCTCAAGTCGCGCATGTACTGTCGACCGGTATTCGAGCCGTTTGCACGGGGTGTCGTCGAATGCGATGGCCGCGGCGTGACGTCGTCCGATTACAGCCTCTTTCCATTCCAGCGCGTTCAGCGACCCGTGTATCCGCTCGACCCCGACGCGGACTGGGAGCCGCACGCTTCACCTCGTGCTGGGACTAGAATGCGCGCTGACAGTCGACCGGGGCGGTGATCTCGGCGGGTGTGGTGCATCGCTTCACTTACTTCAAGGAGATCGAGCATGAGCAAGGGTGGAGGATTCCGTTCCATTGCGGCGATTGGCGCGCTGACGCTGGCGGCGCTTCTCGTCGCGCCCGCGGCGCTGGCCCAGCAGAAGGTTTTGAAGTTCATCCCTCAGGCCGACCTGCGCATTCTCGATCCGATCACGACGACCGCGTACATCACCCGTAACCATGGCTACATGGTCTACGACACGCTGTTCGCGACCGACGCGAAGTTCCAGGTCCAGCCGCAGATGGTGGACAAGTACGACGTGAGCAAGGACGGCCTCACCTACACGTTCACGCTCCGCGATGGCCTCAAGTTCCATGACGGCCAGCCGGTACGGTCGGCCGATTGCATCGCCTCGATCGAACGCTGGGCCAAGCGCGATGCGCTCGGCCAGAAGATGGCCGAGGTGACCGAGTCGTGGAAGGCCGTCGACGACAAGACGTTCACGCTCAAGCTGAAGCGACCGTTCCCGCTGGCGCTCGAGGCGCTTGCGAAGCCGTCGTCGAATGTTCCGTTCATCATGCCCGAACGCATCGCGAAGACCGACGCGTCGACCAACATCACCGAGGCGATCGGCTCCGGGCCGTTCAAATTCGTCAAGGAAGAATGGGTGCCGGGCAACAAGGTCGTCTACGTCAAGAACGCCGACTACGTGCCGCGCAAGGAACCGCCGTCGTGGGCGGCGGGCGGCAAGGTCGTGAAGGTCGATCGCGTCGAGTGGATTTACATACCCGATTCGGCGACGGCGGCCGCGGCGCTGAACGCCGGCGAAGTCGACTGGTGGGAGCAGATGCCCCCGGACCTGATCCCGGTGCTCGCCAAGAACAAGAGCGTCAAGGTCGAGAACATCGATCCGCTGGGCTCGATGGGATTGCTGCGCTTCAATTTCATGTATCCGCCGTTCAACAACGCGAAGATGCGCCAGGCGGTCCTTTACGCGATCGACCAGAACGATTACGTGCTGGGCATCGCCGGCGACGTCAAGAACGGTCACCCGTGTTACAGCTATTTCACGTGCGGCACGCCGCTCGCGAGTGAAATCGGCGCGGAACCGCTCAAGGGCAAGCGCGACTTCGAAAAGGCGAAGCAGCTCGTCAAGGAGGCCGGTTACAAGGGCGAGAAAATCGTCATCATCGACGCAACCGATCAGCCGATCGTCCACTCGCAATCGCTGCTGACGCTGGAAGCGCTGCGCAAGATCGGCCTCAACGCCGAAGTGCAGGCGGGCGACTGGGGAACGCTGATCACGCGCCGCTCGTCGAAGGAGCCGATCGACAAGGGTGGCTGGTCGATCTTCCACACGTGGCTCGTGGGACCGGACGTGACATCGCCCGCGGTCAATTTCGCGGTTCGCGGCTCGGGCCAGAAGGCATGGTTCGGATGGCCGGAAGACCCGAAGATCGAGGAATTGCGCGAAGCGTGGTTCTCGGCCACCGACGCGGCGAGCTCGAAGAAGGCGGCGGATGCCGTGCAGGCGCGCGCGTTCGAATTCGTCCCGTACGTGCCGACCGCGCAGTTCATCCTGCCGACGGCGTATCGAACGAACCTGAGCGGCGTGATCATCGCGCCGATCACGTTGATGTGGAACGTCGAAAAACGCTAGAAGCGTCGCAAGTAAATAGGGTCAGACTCGACTTTCGAGCGCGTCGCGCAACCCGCCGGCCGACATCCGTACCGCGAAAGTCGAGTCTGACCCCACTTTTCACGCGCGGCGAATGATCGCGTACATCGTTCGCCGCCTGTTCTCGACCCTCGTCGTAATGGCGGTGGTTGCGTTCGTCGTGTTCTCGCTGCTGTACCTGACGCCCGGCGACCCCGCGGCCGTCATTGCCGGTGACATCGCAACCAGCGAGGACATCCAGCGCATTCACGAGCGCCTCGGTCTCGACGATCCATTCGCCGTGCAGTTCGGCCGCTGGGTCCGCGCGCTCGCGCACGGCGATCTCGGCACGTCGATCTTCACCAACCTGCCGGTCACGCAACTGATCGCCCAGCGCGTCGAACCGACGCTTTCTCTGACGCTGTGTACGCTGGTGGTGGCGATCATCGTCGCTGTGCCGCTCGGCGTCATCGCCGCGGCGAGAGCGGGTACATGGTTCGATCGCGCGGTGATGGCGTTTTCCGTGCTCGGTTTTTCGGTGCCGGTGTTCGTGCTTGCGTACATCCTGATCCTCACGTTTTCCGTGCAGCTCGACTGGTTGCCGGTGCAGGGCTACCGCAACCTTCGCGACGGCGTATGGCAATGGCTGCGCCACCTGATCCTGCCGAGCATCGCACTCGGCACCGTCTATGTCGCGCTGATCGCGCGCATGACGCGCGCGAGCATGCTCGACGTGCTTGCGCAGGATTACGTTCGAACCGCGCAGGCGAAAGGGCTGGCGCCGGACCAGGTGCTGCTCGGTCATGCGCTGAAGAATGCCGCGATTCCGATCATGACGATCATCGGCATCGGCGTCGCATTGCTGATCAGCGGCGCGATCGTCACCGAAACCGTGTTCGCGCTGCCCGGCATCGGCCGGCTCACCGTGGACGCGATCCTGCGGCGCGATTACCCGATCATCCAGGGCGTCACGCTGCTCTTTTCGGCCGTGTACGTGCTCGTGAACCTGGCCGTGGATCTCTCGTACGCGTGGTTCGATCCGCGCGTTCGTTACTGACATGGCCACGGTACTTCCTGCTCCACCGATCGTTCGCGTCAAGTCGGTGTCGCCGACGTGGCGGCGCTTCCGCGACGCGTTTCGTCGCCACCCGATGGCCATCGTCGGGGGCGTCATTCTCGTCGTGATGGTGATCGTCGCGATATTCGCGCCGTGGCTCGCTCCCATCGACCCCGAAGCGGTCTCGCCGGTGCGACGGCTGAAACCGCCGTCCTCGACGTACTGGTTCGGCACCGACATGCTCGGCCGCGACGTCTACAGCCGTGTGGTCTATGGCGCGCGCATCTCGCTCTTCGTCGGCCTCGCGGTGGCGGCGCTTTCGACGCTCCTCGGCATCGGCATCGGGCTCGTCACCGGCTACGTGCGCTGGCTCGACGCGATCGTCATGCGCGTCATGGACGGGCTGATGTCGATTCCGTCGGTGCTGCTTGCAATCGCGTTGATGGCACTGACCAAGGCGAGTGTCGGCAACGTCATCGTCGCGATCACGCTCGCGGAAGTGCCGCGCGTGGTGCGGCTGGTGCGGGGGCTCGTGCTCACGCTGCGCGAGCAGACGTACGTCGAAGCGGCGATCGCCGCGGGGACGACGCTCCCGCGAATCCTGCTGCGCCACATCCTGCCGAACATCGTGGCGCCGCTGCTCGTGCAGGGCACCTACGTCTGCGGTTCGGCGATGATCACCGAGGCGATCCTGTCGTTCATCGGAGCCGGCACGCCGCCAAACATCCCGAGCTGGGGCAACATCATGGCGGAGGGACGAAGCCTGATCCAGATCGCCGGCTACCTGCTGCTGTTCCCCGGCATCTGCCTGTCGTTGACGGTCCTTGCGGTTAACCTGCTCGGCGACGGCATGCGCGATGCGCTCGATCCTCGGCTCGCGCGGCGCATGTGATGCTGACAACGACCGAGGCCGCTTCGCCGCTGCTGCTCGAGGTCGACGACCTCACCACGCATTTCTTCACGCGCGATGGCATCGTGCGCGCGGTCGATGGCGTCTCCTTTTCCGTCCGGCGCGGCGAGGTGCTCGCCATCGTCGGCGAATCGGGGTGCGGCAAGAGCGTCACGTCGCTGTCGATCATGCGGCTGATCGCTTCGCCACCCGGCAGGACGGTGAAGGGACGCGTGTTGTTCGAAGGCCGCGACCTGCTCCGGTTGTCGGACGCGGAGATGCGAAAGATCCGCGGCGATGCGATATCGATGATCTTCCAGGAGCCGATGACGTCGCTCAATCCGGTCCTGACCATCGGCCGCCAGATCGCGGAGGCGCTCGTCGTCCATCGAGGCTCTTCGCGCGATGAAGCGGCGCGGCGTACGGTCGAGCTGCTGCGCCTCGTGAGGCTGCCCGAACCCGAACGTCGTGCGTCGCAATACCCGCATGAGCTCTCCGGCGGCATGCGCCAACGCGTGATGATCGCGATGGCGTTGGCCTGCGAGCCGCGACTGCTCATCGCTGACGAGCCGACGACCGCACTCGACGTGACGATTCAGGCGCAGATCCTCGATCTGATGCGCGAATTGCAACAGAAGATCGGGTCCGCGATCGTGCTGATCACGCATGACCTCGGCGTCGTCGCTGAAATGGCCGAGCGCGTAGTCGTCATGTATGCGGGGCGCAAGGTCGAGGAGGCGCCGGTCGGTGAACTGTTCGCACATCCTCGGCACCCTTACACGCGCGGCCTGCTCGATTCGATCCCCAAGCTTGGCGCAGGCGTCGGTGGTGCAGCCGGTGGACGCAGCCGGCTCGCCGAGATCGCCGGCACCGTGCCTTCATTGAGCGAACCGATCGTGGGCTGCGCGTTCGCGCCGCGCTGTGCCTACGCAACGCCGCGCTGTCGCGTCGACGCTCCGCCGCTCGAGCAGAAGGCGCCTGCGCATTTCGCCGCGTGCTGGGAATCGGCGCGCGTCACCGCCGGGGTCGTTGTAACCGACGCGTCGCGACCCGAACCGCGAGCCATCGTCCAGCAGCGCGAGGCGAGCGACGCGAGGGCCGCTCGATGAACGCGGCACCGCTCCTTTCGGTATCGCACCTGACCAAGCATTACGCGGTGCGCGGCGGGTTTTTCGGGCGCTCAAGGGGCGACGTGCACGCCGTCGACGATGTGACCTTCGACATCGCGGCCGGCGAGACGCTCGGACTGGTCGGCGAAAGCGGTTGTGGCAAGTCGACGATCGCGCGCACCGTGCTGCGGCTGGTCGAGCCGACGGCGGGAACGATTGCGTGGCGCGGCGAGCCGATCGAGCGCCTGCCCGGTGCCGCGATGCGACCGTACCGCCGCGAGCTGCAGGCGGTGTTCCAGGATCCGTATGCTTCGCTCAATCCGCGCATGCGAGCCGCGGATATCGTGGCGGAGCCGATTCGTAATTTCGAAACGCTGGCGAGCGGCGCGATCGACGAACGCGTGCGCGTGCTGTTCGAGCACGTCGGCCTGCGTCCCGATCAGATGATGCGGTATCCCTACGAGTTTTCGGGCGGTCAGCGGCAACGGCTCGGCATCGCGCGCGCGCTCGCGCCGAACCCTAGCCTCATCGTGTGCGACGAACCGGTGTCGGCACTCGACGTTTCGGTGCAGGCGCAGGTCATCAATCTGCTCGTCGATCTGCAACAGACGTTCGGACTGTCCTACCTGTTCGTCGCGCACGATCTCGCGGTCGTCGAGCACATCAGCCATCGCGTCGCGGTGATGTACCTTGGACGAATCGTCGAGCTCACGTCGACGCGCGCGCTGTTCGACAATCCGCTGCATCCCTACACCGAGGCGCTGCTGTCCGCCGTACCGGTGCCCGATCCTGCGTACCGCCGCAAGCGGCTGATCCTTGCGGGCGACGTACCGAGTCCCATGGACCTGCCGGCCGGTTGTCGTTTTCACACCCGATGCCCGTACGCGTTCGATCGCTGTCGCCACGAAGAACCGAAGCTCGCGGAGGCGGCGCCGGCGCATTTCGTCGCGTGTCACTTGCGTGAACCTCACCTACCGGGCACTACTCCCGCGCCGCATTGAAGAGGCCCCTCGATGACGCAATTCCCGGACGCCGTCGAACTCACGCAGAAGCTGCTCTCGTTCAACACGATCAATCCGCCCGGTGCGGAGCACGAATGCGCGGCGTATCTCGGAGCGCTGCTCGAGGCCGCCGGATTCCGCGTCGATTACGCCGCATTCGCACCGACGCGCACGAGCATCGTGGCGCGCATCGGCCGCGAGATGGACAAGCCCCCGCTCGGCTTTACCGGTCACATCGACACGGTACCGTTGGGCGCCGCGCAATGGAAACGCGATGCGTTCGGGGCGAGCCTCGAAGGCGGGCGGCTGTATGGCCGCGGTGCCAGCGACATGAAGAGCGGCGTGGCGGCATTCGTCGTCGCGGCGCTCGCAAATGCCGAGCGATTGCGGCAGTCGCCGGGCGCGACGCTCGTCATCACGGCAGACGAGGAATGCGGTTGCGGCGGCGCGGCATACCTCGCACGGCACACGAATTTGCTCGGCGAGGTCGGCGCGCTGCTCGTCGGCGAACCGACGGCCAATTATCCGCTCGTCGGACACAAAGGCGCGCTGTGGCTGGAAGCGCGAACGTCAGGCGTCACCGCGCATGGATCGATGCCGGAGCGCGGCGACAACGCGATCTACAAGGCAGTCCGCGCGGTCGACCGGTTGCGCGATTTCGATTTCGGCGTCGAACCGCATCATCTGATGGGGCGACCGACGCTGAACGTCGGAACGTTACACGCGGGTCTCAACATCAATTCGGTGCCCGATCGGGCGACGATCGGCATCGATATCCGCACGATCCCCGGCCAGGATCACGCCGGCTTGCGCACGCGACTGCAGCAGGCACTCGGCGAATCGGTCGAGATCGTCCCGATGATCGACGTTGAAGCGATCTATTCCGATCCGGCCGAGCCGTGGATGCAGCGGGTATTCGAGGCGGCGGCGCCGCATGTCGGCGAGCGACCGCAACCGCGGAGCGCGACGTATTTCACCGATGCGGCGGTACTGAACGCTGTGTACCGCGACGTGCCGATCTGCGTGCTCGGGCCGGGCGAGCCGCAACTCGCGCATCAGACGGACGAATATTGCCTCGTGGACCGTGTCGAGCAGTCAGTCGCCATCTACGGCGAGCTGATCCGGGAATGGAGCTGAAGCATGGGCGATCTGAATCGGCTGTCCGCCACCGGCGCTGCCCGCAAACTCGCGTCCCGTGACATCACGGCGGCCGCGCTCCTCGCCGATTGCATCGAGCGCATTCGTGAGCGCGAACCCGTCGTGCACGCATGGACGCATCTTGCGATCGACCAGGCGATGCGACGTGCGCGGGAACTCGACGCGCGTCCGACGTCAGGATTGCTGAACGGGCTGCCGATCGCCGTCAAGGATCTGTTCGACACGTTCGACATGCCGACGGGCTACGGCTCGCCGATCTACGCGACGCACCAGCCGGCGAGCGACGCTGCCAGCGTTGCGCTCGCGCGCGCCGCGGGGGCGATTGTCGTCGGCAAAACGGTGACGACGGAGTTCGCGACGTTCCATCCAGGGCCCACCAGCAATCCGCACGACGCGCGGCACACGCCGGGCGGGTCATCGTCCGGATCCGCCGCGGCCGTTGCGGACTGGATGGTTCCGCTCGCATTCGGCACGCAGACGGCCGGTTCCATCGTGCGCCCGGCCGCGTATTGCGGCGCCGTCGGCTACAAGCCCACGTTCGGCACGATCTGCCGCGTCGGCGTCAAGATGATTTCCGACACGCTGGATACGGTCGGTGGCTTCGCGCGCAGCGTGCCGGACGTCGCGTTGTTCGCGGCGGCGGTGAGCGGCCGCGACGAACTGCTCATTCGCGACGCGCCGCGGGACGCGCCGCGCATCGGCGTGTGTCGCACCTACGAATGGGATCGCGCGCAAGCGGAGACGGCGACGTTGTTCGATGACGTGATGAAGCGGCTCGGCGCGTCACGCGCGAACGTTCGCGAGGTCGCGTTGCCACCGGAATTTGCGGGGCTCGCGGCTGCGCAAATGACGATCATGGTGCGCGACGTCGCACAGTCGCTGTCGTTCGAGCAGCTGATGCACCGCAATGCACTGAGCGGCGACATGATCACGATGGTCGACGCAGGACTTGCCGTGACACCGGCGCAGTACGACGCCGCCCGGTTGCTCGCCACACGCTGCCGCGCGCTGCTGCCGCAGGTCTTCGAAGACGTGGACGTTTTGATCGCGCCGAGCGCGCCGGGCGAAGCACCGGCCGGCATCCATGCGACCGGCGACCCGCTGTTCAACCGAATGTGGACGCTGCTGCAGGTGCCGTGCGTCCATCTGCCGATCGCGCGCGGTCCGAACGGTCTTCCGCTCGGCGTCACCATCGTGGGCGCGAGCGGTCGCGATCGCGAAACGCTGCTCGGCGCCGACTGGGTTCACGCGCAGTTCTGATTGTCCAAACCGCGCTTGGCGGCGCCGTGTTTGCGGCCCCGCCTGGCGTCGCCATTGCTATTTCGATGATTTGCCTGCATAATGCTGGGTAGCGATCTTCAAGCAGTGCCGTTGCTGGTCTTTGGCAGTCGCAGTTCCCGCGACTCGCTTCTCATCTCGTGCCATCTTGATCTTCGCCCTGCGCCAAGGGGCGCTATCCCCTATTCATTTCTCATTCAGGACATCAGGACATGGCAACAGGTACCGTCAAGTGGTTCAACGATTCGAAGGGCTTCGGCTTCATCACTCCGGCCGATGGCGGCAAGGACCTCTTCGCGCATTTCTCGGCAATCCAGGAGCAGGGCTTCAAGACGCTTAAGGAAGGCCAGCGCGTCAACTTTGACGTCACGACCGGCCCCAAGGGTCAGCAGGCGTCCAACATCCGCTCCGCGGACTAGAGGCTTCGTCTTGGCGAAGGAAGAAGTGCTCGAAATGAACGGCGTCGTGGCCGAGGTGCTGCCCGACTCGCGCTACCGCGTCACGCTCGACAACGGTCATGATCTCGTCGCCTATAGTGCAGGCAAGATGCGCAAGAATCACATTCGCATCATCGCCGGCGACAAGGTCTCGCTGGAGATCTCGCCGTACGATCTCAGCAAGGGACGCATCACGTTCCGACATCTCGAAACGCGCGGTCCCGCGCCCGTGGTACGCCGGCGCTTCTAGGTCAAGAACTGCGCACTCGCGGCTTGCTCCGCGGGTGCGCGGACGGCGATCTCGCCTGGGTGGCGCGTCGCCGATTCACTTCGCAGTGCAGCCGCCGGTTCTGCGCCCGGCGACGTGCTGCGTCATGTCCATCTCCTGCCCCTCCATCTTGCCGCGCAGGCGCAGCTGGCCCTCGTACCCGGTCGCCGAGAACACGAAGTCGCCGGTGCCGCTCATCGCGTTCGCACCCGTGCACGTCATCTTGAACGTGAGGCGCGC
>JAICVH010000367.1 GCA_025935435.1 Burkholderiales bacterium | reverse complement strand
TCCCGGTGGTCAGCGTGATCATCGTCAGGAGGTGGAACCCGATGCCCGGGTGATTGACGATGCCCGCTCCCGCTTCGCTGCCCGACGCGCTCTCGAGCATCTTCGCAATGGCGACCGCCTGGAAGAGCGAGATCGCCACCGTGCCATAGCGGGTGTACTGGTCCAGCCTTCGCCGCCCCTGCTCGCCCTCTTTCCGCAGCTCGTCGATGGGCTTGTAGACCATGCCCATGAGCTGAAGAATGATCGACGCCGAAATGTACGGCATGATCCCGAGCGCGAAGATCGAGAAGCGCGCGAGCGCACCGCCCGAAAACACGTTCAACAGTCCCAGGATGCCGCCCTGCTGCCCGCGGAACAGCTCGTCCAGCACCGTCGCGTTGATGCCCGGCACCGGAATGTGCGTGCCGACGCGATAGACGATGAGCGCGCCGAGCAGGAACCACAGGCGGCGCTTCAGATCGCCGTACTTGTTTCCGCTTTTCAGCGCCGGATTCGCGATTGCCACTGGACTGTCCTAATTTGCGTCGCGCGTGCGTTGATTCAAGCGAGGCTGCCGCCGGCCGCCTCGATCGCGGCCTTCGCGCCTTGCGTCGCCGTGAGGCCGGTCAACTTCACCGCCTTCTCGAGCTTGCCGGTCTTGATCACTTTCGCGGATTTCGCGGTCGACGGAACCACGCCGGCGGCCTTCAGCACGAGCAGGTCGATCTCATCGACCGGCAACCGCCCGAGATCCGACAAACGAACCTCGGCGACGTCGAGCCGCGTGCGCGACACGAAGCCGCGCTTCGGCAGGCGCCGCTGCAGCGGCATCTGGCCGCCTTCGAAGCCGACCTTGTGAAAGCCGCCCGAGCGGGACTTCTGCCCCTTGTGCCCGCGGCCGGCGGTCTTGCCGAGCCCCGAGCCGATGCCCCGGCCAACGCGGCGCTTGGCCTTGTTGCTGCCGCTTGCGGGCTTCATCGTGTTGAGACGCATCGCGAACTCCAGAATTTCACTCGCCCGCTACCGAAACCAGGTAGCTGACCTTGTTGATCATCCCGCGCACCGCTTTCGTATCCTCGAGCTCGACCGTGTGCCGGATGCGCCGAAGGCCGAGGCCGCGCACGGTTGCGCGATGCTCGGCACGGCAGCAGTTCGTTCCCTTGACGAGCGTGACCTTCAGTTTCTTCGAACCGTCCAACATTACTTGGCCTCCTTGCACCGTAACGCAGAGCCGCCGCAGTCGTGTGTCGGCCGCTCCGAATCGCGCTCCGCCGCGCCCTTCAGGCCTCGGCTCAGGTTCCCTTCGCCCGTCGCGCTCATCGGTTCTCCAGGATCTCTTCGACGGTCTTGCCGCGCTTCGCGGCGATGTCCGCCGGTGCGTTGATCGCCTCGAGCGCGTTGATCGTTGCGCGCACGACGTTGTACGGGTTGGTCGGACCGTGGCACTTGGCGAGGATGTTCGTCACGCCGACGACGTCGAACACCGCGCGCATCGCACCGCCGGCAATCACGCCGGTGCCTTCGGAAGCGGGCTGCATGTACACGCGCGTCGACCCATGCCGGCCAATCACCGCGTGATGCAGCGTGCCTTTCTTCAAGCGCACCTTGACCATCTTGCGGCGCGCCTGCTCCATCGCCTTCTGCACGGCGACCGGCACTTCCTTCGCCTTGCCCTTGCCCATGCCGACGCGACCGTCGCCGTCGCCGACGACCGTCAGCGCAGCAAAGCCGAGGATCCGACCGCCTTTCACCACTTTCGTGACGCGGTTGATCGAGATCATCTTCTCGCGCAGCCCGTCGCCGCGGTCATCCTGCTGTTGCGGCTGTCGAGGGTTGGATCGTTGCTGTGCCATGAAATGAATTCCTCAGAACTTCAGGCCGCCCTCGCGGGCTGCGTCGGCCAGCGCCTTGACGCGGCCGTGGAAGCGAAAACCCGCGCGGTCGAACGCAACCGCTTCGATGCCGAGCGCCTTCGCGCGCTCGGCGATGCGCCGCCCGACGATCGCGGCAGCCGCCTTGTTGGCGCCGTTCTTCAATTCCTTGCGCAACTCGGCTTCGAGCGTCGATGCGCTCGCAAGCACCTTGTCGCCGGTCGGAGCGATCAACTGCGCATAGATGTGGCTGTTCGACCGACCTACGGTCAACCGCGTCGCCTGCTGCTCGGCAATGCGCACCCGGGTTTTGCGGGCGCGGCGGACACGAGCTTGCTTCTTGTTCATCTCACCGATCTCCAACCGTCATTTTTTCTTGGTTTCCTTGAGCTTGACGCGCTCGTCGATATAGCGAACGCCCTTGCCCTTGTACGGCTCGGGTGGCCGGTACGCGCGAATCTCCGCGGCGACCTGGCCAACCTGCTGCTTGTCGATGCCCTTGACGATGATTTCCGTCTGCTGCGGAGTCTCGACCTTCACGCCTTTCGGCATCGCGTGCACGACCGGATGCGAAAAACCGAGCGACAGGTTGATCTTGTCGCCGGCGGCTTGCGCGCGATAACCGACGCCGACGAGCGTCAGGCGCTTCTCGAAGCCCTGCGTCACGCCCTTCACCATGTTCGCGACGACGGCGCGAACCGTTCCGTGCAGCGCATTCGATTCCTCGTTCTGCGCCTTGAAGACGAGCTCTTCGCCGTTCTGCTCGATCGTGATCGCGGGCCCGAACCGGCGCGACAGCGTGCCGAGCGGCCCCTTGACCGAAATCTCGCCGCCCGCGAGCGTCACCTCGACCTTCGGCGGCAGCTTGACCGGGTTGTTGCCAATGCGTGACATTTGTCGCTCCTGTCAGTCGGGAAAGGCAGCGAGCGCGTTCGCCCGATGGGCCGCCCCAAGGGCGAATCCCCGAGTGCGAAGCACGAGATTCGTCCAGCCGAGCGTGGGGGGATGTCTCATCACGCGACGATGCAGAGCACTTCACCGCCGACGCCCGACGCCCGAGCCTTGCGATCGGTCATCACGCCATGCGATGTGGAAACGATCGCGATGCCGAGGCCGTTCATCACGCGCGGGATGTCGTCCTTGCTCTTGTAAATGCGCAGTCCCGGCTTCGATACGCGCTCGATCTTCTCGATCACCGGCCGGCCGGCGTAGTAGCGAAGGGCGATTTCGAGCAGCGGCTTGCGCGTTTCCTCGCCGGAAATCTTGAAGCCTTCGATGTAACCCTCGTCCTTCAGCACGCGGGCGATCGCAACCTTGACCTTGGACGCGGGCATCGTGACAACCGCGCGCTCCGTCATCTGCGCGTTGCGAATGCGCGTCAGCATGTCGGCGATGGGATCAGTCATGCTCATCTATGCACCTCGCTCCTACCAGCTCGCCTTGACGATGCCGGGGATTTCGCCGCGCATCGCGTATTCACGCAGCTTGTTGCGGCCGAGGCCGAACTTGCTGAACACGCCGCGCGGTCGCCCGGTGATCGCGCAGCGGTTGCGAAGGCGCGTCGGGTTCGCGTTGCGGGGCAGCGTCTGCAGCTTGAGCCGTGCGGCGTAGCGGTCCTCGTCGGACGCGCGCGCGGTCGACGATCGCCTGCAACGTCGCGCGCTTCTTCGCGTACTTCGCGACCAGCTTCTCGCGCTTCTGCTGACGGTTGATCAGTGCCAGTTTCGACATGGCAATCCTTTAGTTCCTGAACGGAAACTTGAACGCGGCGAGCAG
>JAICVH010000368.1 GCA_025935435.1 Burkholderiales bacterium | reverse complement strand
CCGGTCGACCAGGTGCTGCAGATCGGAAGTCCGAAGGGTGTCGCGCGCCTGCTTCAGCGTGCGGGCCGCAGCGGCCATCAGCCGGGGGCGATCTCCAAAGTGACCGTCGTGCCGACGCAGGCGCTCGAGCTGGTCGAGGCGGCGGCCGCGCGCGAAGCGGCTGTCGAACGCCGGATCGAGCCGCGCCAACCGCTCGTTGCCCCGCTCGATGTTCTCGTGCAGCACCTCGTGACGTGTGCGCTTGGCGGCGGCTTCCGTCCGCCGGAGCTTCTCGCCGAAATTCGTCGCACGCACGCATATGCGGCGCTCGGCGATGACGAGTGGCAATGGGCGCTCGATTTCGTCGTGCACGGCGGTGCCAGCCTCAACGCGTATCCGGAATACCGGCGTGTCGTCATCGGCGATGAGGGCATTGCACACGTGCCGGACCGGCAGATCGCACGCCGCCACCGCGCGCAGATCGGAACCATCGTATCGGATGCGAGCATCGTGGTGCAGCTGCGCAACGGCCGCCGGCTCGGCCACGTCGAAGAGTCGTTCATCGCACGACTGTCGCCGGGCGACTGCTTCGTGTTCGCGGGCCGTGTGCTCGAATTCCTGCGCGTTCGCGAGATGACGGCGTGGGTGCGCCTCGCGCCGCAGAAGGCTGCGATCGTCACGCGCTGGCTCGGCGCGAAGATGCCGCTGTCGACGTTGCTGTCGGAACGCACGCGCCGCCTGGTCGCCGCAGCGAAGCACGGCCGTTACGATTCGCCCGAACTGGCCCTGGTGCGGCCGCTGCTCGAACTGCAGCGGCGCTGGTCTGCGCTACCCGACGAGCGCGAATGGCTGTGTGAACGAATCAAGCTTCGTGACGGCCATTACGCGTTCTTCTATCCGTTCGAGGGACGGCTTGCGCATCTCGGACTGGCGACGCTCTTCAGCTACCGGCTGTCGCGCGTGACGCCGCGGAGCTTCAGCATCATGATCAACGATTACGGCTTCGGGCTCTCGTCGCCGGTCCCATTCGAGTTGTCGCTGCATGAGATCGGCACGCTGCTCGCCGCACCGGGCGTTGAATCGGATATTCTCGCCGGCTTGAACGCAGCCGAACTCGGACGCCGGCAGTTCCGCGAGATCGCACGCGTGGCCGGTCTCGTGTTCCAGGGTTATCCGGGTCAGCCCCAATCAAACCGGCAACTGCAGGCGTCGAGCGGCCTGTTGTGGGACGTCTTCAACGAGTACGATCCGGACAACCTGCTGCTGCGGCAGGCAACGCGCGAAGTGCTGGAGCGACAGCTCGAAGCGCCGCGGCTGCAATCGGCACTGGCCCGCATGCGCGGTTCCCGGGCGCTGGTGACGAACCCTTCGCGACCGACGCCGTTTGCGTTCCCGCTGGTCGTCGAGCTGTTCCGCGAAAAGCTGACGACCGAGGCGCTCGAAGCACGCGTCGCGCGCATGGTCGCCGAACTCGAGGCCGCGGCCACTGAACACGCCGGAGCGACAACATGACGACGCAGTCGAAGGGCAACGGTCAGCAAAACGACACGACACCGCAGCATCGAAATCCCTTCGACGTCGCCGGACGTGTTGCCGTGGTCACCGGCGCCTACCGGGGTCTCGGCTTCGCGATCGCACGCGGCCTGGCAGCCGCAGGGGCGCGCGTTTTCATCAATGGCCGTAACGTCGATGCGCTCGCGGGCGCGTGTCAGGTGCTCGCAGAAGACGGCCTGAAGGTGCAGCCGGCATTGTTCGACGTCACCGACGCCGCCGCCGTACGCGAGGGCATCGCCGCGGTGTCGCGACGCGCCGGCACGATCGATATCCTCATCAACAATGCCGGTATCCAGCGTCGCCACGCGCTCGTCGATTTTCCGCAGCACGACTGGGACGACATCCTGGCGACGAATCTCACGGCGCCGTACCTCGTTTCGCAGGCGGTACTGCCCGGCATGATCAGCGCGGGGCACGGCAAGATCATCAACATCGCCTCGCTCCTGTCCGAATTCGCGCGCCCGAGCGTCGTACCGTACGCCGCGGCAAAGGGCGGCATCCGTCAACTCACGCGCGGGATGGCGGTGGAGCTTGCGCCGCACGGCATCCAGGTGAACGCGATTGCGCCCGGCTACTTCGCCACCGAAATGAACCGCGCGTTGCTCGACGACCCGAAGTTCGATACCTGGGTGAAACAGCGCACACCGGCTGGTCGCTGGGGCGAGCCCGATGAGATCGCCGGTCTTGCAGTGTTCCTCGCGTCGCCGGCGGCCAACTACATCACCGGCCAGGTGATCATGATCGACGGTGGGATGTCGGTATCGCTTTGACCTCGGGGTCGGAGGAATACGTCGACAGGATGCTCTGACCGGACGTCGACTCAGCGCTCCGACCCCAATGCGCGCGCCGCATGAAACAGGTTCGACGTACGCGCGCCGGAACGACAGAAGCCGAGAATCGGTTTCGGCAATTCGCGAAGCAACTGATGCATGCGCGCGATTTCGGCGGGCGTCTGATACGCAGATTGCACGGGCAGAAACGCATACGCCAAACCCGCTGCGGCCGCCGCTTGCTCGATGGCGTCGGCGGTGGGTTGCGCAGGTCCGGCTTCGAAATCGGGCCGATTGTTGATCACACTGCGAAAGCCAGCGGCCGCTGCCTGCTTCACGTCATCGGCCGTCAACTGCGGTGCCGTTGCGAAGTCTTGCGAAAGCCATGCGAACGAGAGTGCCATTGCGATTCCAGGAGTGAGTGTGGGCGCGGCGGCCTTCGAGTCACCGCGTCAGCCGGATTTCTGCGGGGCCGGCCTGCGATCAAGCAGCCGATAGAGCCAAGTGAGGCCACCGGTCGTGCTCTTCGCCGGACGGTACTCGCAGCCCACCCAGCCATCGTAGCGGAGCTCGTCGAGGACCTTGAACAGGTACCCGTAGTTGATCTCGCCGGTATCGGGCTCGTTGCGTCCGGGCACGCCGGCAATCTGGACGTGTCCGATGTGCGCGATATAGCGCCGCAGCTTCTCGGTGAGGTCACCCTCGACGATTTGCGCGTGATACAGGTCCATCTGCACCTTCAGGTTGGGCGCACCGATCTCCGCGCGCAGCGCATGCGCCTGCGCCTGCGTGTTCAGCAGATAGCCCGGAACATCGCGCGGGTTGATCGGCTCGATCAGGATGGTGACCCCCTGCGCTGCCGCTTCCGTACATGCAAAGCGCAGGTTGCGGACATAGGTGCGCGTCCGCCGCTCGCGCTCCGCAGGATCCGCGCCTTCAGGCACGACACCGGCCATCACGTGGATGCGCGTGCAGCCGAACGCGTTTGCGTACTGCAAGGCATTGGCGATCGACGCGGCGAATTCGTGCTCGCGGCCCGGCACGGAAGCAAGACCGCGATCGCCCGCAGCGTAATCACCCGGCGGTGCGTTGATCAGCACCACGTCGAGCCGATGCTCCCGCTGCTGCGCAACGACCTCCGCGATCCGGTATTCGTACGCGAACGCGAATTCGACGGCGCGAAAGCCTGCATGCGCGGCTTCACCGAACCGTTCGAGGAACGGCACCTCGTTGAACAGGAACGTCAGGTTGGCCGCAAAGCGGGGCATCGTCGACCGATTCAGAGCTACGGCGCAAGCGAAGGCGTGCGCACGCTCGG
>JAICVH010000616.1 GCA_025935435.1 Burkholderiales bacterium | reverse complement strand
GCTCGCCGACGCTGCAGCGAGCGCGCGGGCGCCGGTTCTCGGCATCACCGGTACCGGTGGTGCGGGCAAGAGCTCGCTGACCGACGAACTGGTGCGGCGTTTCCGACTCGACCAGCGCGACCGCCTGAAGATCGCAATCCTGTCGATCGATCCGTCGCGGCGCAAGTCGGGCGGCGCGCTGCTCGGTGACCGCATCCGGATGAACGCGATTCACGCGCCGAATATCTACATGCGCTCGCTCGCAACGCGCGATGCGGGTAGCGAAATCTCGAAGGCGCTGCCCGATGCGATCGCCGCGTGCAAGGCGGCGGGCTTCGATCTCGTCATCGTCGAAACCTCGGGAATCGGGCAGGGCGACGCCGCGATCGTGCCGCACGTCGACGTGTCGCTCTATGTCATGACGCCGGAGTTCGGTGCGGCATCGCAGCTCGAGAAGATCGACATGCTGGACTTCGCCGACTTCGTCGCGATCAACAAGTTCGACCGCAAGGGCGCGCAGGACGCGCTGCGCGACGTGCGCAAGCAGTACCAACGCAACCGCGAGCAATTCAAGGTCGCTCCCGACCAGATGCCCGTGTACGGAACGATCGCGTCGCGCTTCAACGACGACGGCGTCACCGCGCTCTATCACGCAATCGCCACCAGCCTGCACGAGCACGGTCTCGTGCTCGACGACGGTACACTGCCGAAGACGACGCTCAAACACTCGTCGCAGCAGCACGCGTTGATTCCGTCAGCGCGCGTGCGCTATCTGGCCGAAATTGCGGAGACGGTGCGCGGCTATCACCGCTGGGCCGACGCGCAGGCGGCGCTCGCGCGCGAGCGGCAGCAATTGCGTGCGACGAGGCGCATGCTCGCCGAAGCTTCGAAAGTAGGGTCAGACTCGACTTTAGCGGGCTCGAATTCGACTTCGGCCATTGGTTCTTCGCCGAAAGTCGAGTCTGACCCTACTTTTCGGAGCGCGGGCGCGTCGCCAACGGTCGATCCGGGCCCTGCGATCGACGCGCTGATCGCGCAACGCGATGCGCAACTCGACGCGCGGTCGAGAAAGCTTCTCGACATGTGGCCGCGAACGACCCGGGCCTACAGCGGTGACGAATACGTGGTGAAGATTCGCGGCCGCGAGAGTCGCACGACGCTGACGACCACCTCACTATCCGGAACCAAGCTGCGCAAGGTTTCGCTGCCGTCGTACGCGGACGACGGCGAGGTGCTGCGCTGGCAACTGACCGAGAACGTGCCCGGCAGTTTTCCCTTCACCGCCGGCGTGTTCGCGTTCAAGCGCGAGAACGAGGACCCCACGCGGATGTTCGCCGGCGAGGGCGACGCGGCGCGCACCAACAGGCGCTTCCACCTGCTCGCCGAGGGCATGCCGGCCAAGCGGCTGTCGACCGCGTTCGATTCGGTCACGCTGTATGGCAACGATCCCGATCGCCGGCCCGACATCTACGGCAAGGTGGGCAATTCCGGCGTCTCGATTGCAACGCTCGACGACATGAAGGTGCTGTACGCGGGCTTCGATCTCTGCGCGCCGAACAACTCGGTGTCGATGACGATCAACGGCCCGGCGCCGACGATCCTCGCGATGTTCATGAACACCGCGATCGATCAGCAGCTCGACCGGTTCGCCCAGGATAACGGGCGCGACCCGACCGAGGACGAAGTGGCCAAGATCCGCGCGTGGACGCTCGCGACGGTGCGCGGTACCGTGCAGGCGGACATTCTCAAGGAAGACCAGGGCCAGAACACGTGCATCTTCTCGACCGAGTTCAGCCTGAAAGTGATGGGCGACATCCAGCAGTATTTCGTCCATCACAACGTGAAGAACTTCTACTCGGTATCGATCTCCGGCTACCACATCGCCGAAGCAGGCGCCAATCCGATTTCGCAGCTCGCATTCACGCTCGCCAACGGTTTCACCTTCGTTGAGGCATATCTCGCGCGTGGCATGCACATCGACGACTTTGCGCCGAACCTGTCGTTCTTCTTCAGTTACGGCATGGATCCCGAATATGCCGTGATCGGCCGCGTCGCGCGGCGCATCTGGGCGATCGCCATGCGCGAGCGCTACGGCGCGAACGAGCGCAGCCAGAAGCTCAAGTTCCACTCTCAGACGAGCGGCCGCTCGCTGCACGCGCAGGAGATCGCGTTCAACGATATTCGCACCACGCTG
>JAICVH010000418.1 GCA_025935435.1 Burkholderiales bacterium | reverse complement strand
GTGCGGAAACAGCGCGTAGTTCTGAAACACCATGCCGAAGCCGCGTCGCTCGGGTGGCAGTGTGTCGATCCGCTCGTCGTCGAGCCGGATCATCCCGCCCGACAACGGCAGCAGGCCGGCGATGCAATTGAGGGCTGTCGACTTGCCGCAGCCGGATGGACCGAGCAGCGCGATGAACTCACCGCGGCGAATGGTCATCGTCAGCTCGGACAGCGCGTTGAAGACGTGGCCGCCGCTGCCGGCGAAGCGACGCGTCACGTGCTCGAGCCGCAGTTCCTGGAAGTCATGCTTCATTTTTGCTCGTCAGGAACGGAAAGAAGAGTAAACAGCCGCAGAACGGCGCGTTGCACGTCGCAAAGGCGGAACGTCCAACGCGCCGAGTCACCGTCATACGGAGCTGCAGCTGACTCGAATGCAGCACCGTGACGCGCGACGACGCTATTTCGTCTTCTGCGCCCCTACCTGCTGGTCCCACAGCCTGAACATCTCCACCTGCGCTTTCGCTTCGAGCGACTGCGTATGCGGAAATTCCTTCAGCCACTGATCGTACTCGGCGCGACCGAATTCCTTGATCGCGTCCTGGCTCTCCTTCGGCGCCATCGAAAGCGTCACGTCCTTGACCGCAGGGCCGGGGTAGAAATAGCCCTTGTCGTAGGTCAGCGCCTGCGCTTCCGGCTTCAGCATGTACGCCATCAGGTCGAGCACGACGTTGAGCTTCTCGGCCGATACACCTTTCGGAACCACCATGAAGTGGGCGTCGTTGACCCACGTCATCCCCTTGAACGGCGCAACCTTGTACGCCTTCGGCACGATGCCGAGGATGCGCGGGTTCAGATCCCACCCGGTCATCGTCACCGTCATGTCACGCGAACCTTCGCCCAGCTCCTTCATGACTGCGCCGGTGCCGGTCGGGTAGTACTCGATGCAGCTGTTCAGTTCCTTCAGGTACGCCCAGGTCTTGTCCCAGCTCGCGGGATTCTTCGGATCCTTGTCGCCGAGCAGGTACGGCAAGCCCATGACGAACGTGCGGCCCGGCCCCGAGTTGGCAGGACGCGCGTAGATCAGGCGGTTGGGGTTTGCCTTGCACCACGCCAAAAGCTCCTGCGGCGTCGTCGGCACCTGCTTGACCTTGTCCGGGTTGTATTCGAGCAGCGGACCGGCCGGCATGAACGCAACCTCGATTCCGTAGTCGCCGGCCAACTCCTGCATCTTCGCGGCGGCTGGCTGGTAGTTCGCGATCAGGTTCGGAAATTTCGACGAATGTGCCGGCAACACCTTTTCGAGCAGCCCCTGTTCGATGCCGGCCGCGAGGAAATCGGTGCCGGTCAAAACGAGGTCGATGTCGCTGCGGTTGGCAGCCTGCATCGCCTTCAGCTTGCCCGGCAGCTCCGGCGCCGGCGCCTTCGTGAAGTTTATCTTCGCGATCAGGTTGGGATTCTTGGTTGCGAAATTCTGCATTGCATCCTGGGTGAGCGCCAGGTTGCCCGCGACGTCCACGACATTGATCGTCACCGGCGACTTCGGTGCCTGCGCGTTCGCACCGCCATAGGCAAACAGCGTCGCCGTTGCGATCGCTACCGCCGATAGTTTGAGCGCCGAGCGGCGTCTCGGAAAATCAACTGCACGCTTCATGAACGTCCTCCTGTGAATTGGGCACGATGCCCGTCGACGTGATGGTTGCGACGACGCCCGCCAATCGTTCGGCGATCGCCTGGGAACTGCGAACACTTCATGGACGCACTGCCTTGCGATTGCGCGCACGCACCGGAGTCCCGGGCGGCGCTCGACGATTGCGGATCGGCTGCTGCCGCTCGTCGACCCCGCGCTGGAACTCGCGCGCGACCCGCGCGAGATGCCGATGCATCGCGGCACGGGCGGCCTCGGGATTGCGCGCCGCGACTGCGTCGGCGATCGCGGCATGGTCGCGAAGCGTCTGCTCCGCAAGCTCGGTCGTGTGAAAGTGCTGCTGCAAGCGTCCCCACAATTCCGCGCGCTGGTCCCACAGGCCTTCGACCACGAGTTCGAGCGAACTGTTGCCGGTGGCCTTCGCGAGACGCAGATGAAAATCGCGGTCTTCCGATTCCCGCGCGGCGAAATCGTCGACGTGCGCCGCCATGTGGTCCACGCTGCGCCGCAGCGCGTCCGCATCGCCGGCACTCGCCACGCTCGCCGCAAGCGCAGCGACTTCGCCTTCGACCAGCTTGCGTGCGGCAAGCAGCTCGAACGGACCGGGGCCGGCATCGCGGTTCGCGCGGGTCGTCGTCGTTTCGGGGCGCGGCGTGACGAAGATGCCGGTCCCGACGCGGACTTCGACGAGGCCGCTCATTTCGAGCGAGATGATCGCCTCACGTACCGACGTTCGGCTGACGCCGAGCGACACCGCCAGTTCTCGTTCTGCGGGCAGACGCGAACCGGCCGGAAACTCGCCGCTCGCGATAAGTTGCGCGAGCTGATCGGCAATCTGGCGATACAGTCGTCTCGGTTCGACGGCCTGAAGCGGCAATGCACGACTCCGGGGAACCGATCCCTGCCGCCGGCGTACGATGGCGACTGCGGGGAAAGGCGATTGAGCGACGCCGCACGATCGGGCTGCGGCTCGACGCATGGTAGCCGCGTCGTTATACTGTGGTCAAGTGGTCGAGCCACTCGACCGCAGGAGGCCTCGCTCCCCGGCGCCAGTCGTATGGCATCGGCCGAGCGATACGCGCGTTTCGTCACAGCACGTCCCAAGCGTCACGTCTTCAAGCGTCACATCTCCATGCCGCGGTCCCGTCGTACTCGCGTTGCCGTCATCGGCCTCGGCATGGCCGTGACGCCGCACGCGCAAAGCCTCCGCGACCTCGCCGACCGTGTCGAAGTCGCCGCCGCGTACAGCCCGACACCCGACCGGCGCACCGGGTTCGCGAAGCGCTTCGATTTTCCCGTGACCGGCGATCTCGATGCGATCGTCGGCGATTCGTCGATCGACGCCGCGTTGATCCTGACACCGCCACGCATGCATTTGCCGCTCGTCGAGCGCTTCGCCGCAGCGGGCAAGCACATCCTGCTCGAAAAGCCGTTGGAGGCCGACACCGCGCGCGCCGAAGCGGTCGTCGAGTGCTGCGAGCGCGCGGGCGTCCAACTAGGCGTGGTCTTGCAGCATCGCTTCCGGCCGGCTGCGCGCAGTCTCGCAGCGCGCATCCGCGAGCGGGCGCTCGGTGACATCGCCATCGCATCGGTGCACGTTCCGTGGTGGCGGCCGCAGACGTACTACGACGAGCCTGGTCGCGGTACGCTCGCTCGCGACGGCGGCGGCGTGCTGCTCACGCAGGCGATTCACACGCTCGATCTCTTCTTGTCGC
>JAICVH010000332.1 GCA_025935435.1 Burkholderiales bacterium | reverse complement strand
CGACGTGCGTGTCTGCCAGATCTACGAGGGAACGAGCGACATCCAGCGGCTGGTCATTGGGCGCGCGCTTGCCGGCTGACATGGAACGGAGCCAATCGCGCGCCCATCACCACTCGCCACTTCATCCCCATGCCCTCGCCGCTGCGCTTCCACTTCGACTTCTCCTCGCCGTACGGTTACCTCGCGTCGGAACGCATTGAAGCGCTCGCCGCGCGGCACGGGCGGGCGGTCGACTGGCGACCGATGCTGCTCGGTGCAGTCTTTAAGATCGCCGGCACGCAACCGCTAACGTCGGTGCCGCTCAAGGGCGATTACACGCGGCGTGATCTTCCGCGCAGTGCGCGTTTTCACGGCATCGAATTCCGGATGCCGTCGACATTTCCGATCGCGACGCAGGCCCCCGCGCGGATCGTGGTATGGCAGCGGAGCGTCGATCCGGGCGGCTGTGCGGCGATCGTGCGTGCGCTCTACCGGGCCTACTTCGTCGAGAATCGCGACATCTCGAACGCCGATGTCGCGGCAGATGCCGCGGCGACAACGGGCGTGAGCCGCGATGGGGCGCGCGCCGCGATCGACGATCCGGCGATCAAGGATGCGTTGCGGCGCGACGTTGACGCCGCGATTGCGGCGGGCGTATTCGGGTCGCCGTTCGTCTTCGTCGATGACGAGCCGTTCTGGGGCCTCGACCGCTTCGAGCAGATTGACCGCTGGCTCGCGCAGGGCGGGTTCTGATCGCGATGAGCGAGTACGTCGTGCATTGTTTCGCGCAATCGGGCAACGCCTACAAGGTCGCGCTGATGCTCGAACTCGCCGGCGCCGACTGGGCGCCACGCTACGTCGACTACTTCGGTGGCGAAACGCGCACGCCCGCGTACCGCGCGATCAATGCAATGGGCGAAGTGCCGGTGCTGGAACACGGTGAGCGACGGTTGACGCAATCCGGCGTGATCCTCGATTACCTCGCGGAATCGCTTGGGAAGTACGGCTCGCGCAACGACGACGAGCGGCGCGAAGTTCTGCGCTGGCTGCTGTTCGACAACCACAAGTTCACCAGTTACACGGCGACCTATCGGTTCATGCGCACGTTCACGAACGATGTGCCGCCGCCCGTCCTCGCCGAATTCCGCAAGCGCGCCGAGACGGCGTGGCGAATCCTCGATGCGCATCTCGATGCGCACCGCTACGTCGTCGGTGACCGGCTGACGATCGCCGACTTGTCGCTGTGCGGTTACGTGTTCTGGCCGGAGGAGATCGGTGTCGACTGGGACCACTACCCGCATCTGCGAGACTGGATCGCGCGGCTGCGCGACGAGCCTGGCTGGGTGCATCCGTACGCGCTGATGCCGGGGCATCCGCGGCCCGATGCGCCTTGATCGCGCGCGACTGCGAGCGGACGGGTAACGATGGCGCGACGCGCATGACCGGAATCCACGATTTGCCGCTCTTCGTCGTCGCAGGGCTGCTGCTGAACCTGACGCCTGGCCCCGACCTGGCGTACATCGCCGCGCGCAGCGCGGCCGGCGGCCTCCGCGACGGCGTCGCCGCCGTCCTCGGCATCACGAGCGGTTGCCTCGTGCACACGTTCGCCGCAGCCCTTGGTTTGTCGGCACTGCTCGCAACGTCCGCGCTTGCGTTCGACATCGTCAAGTGGTGCGGAGCCGCGTATCTGGTCTATGCGGGCGTGCGCCTGCTGATCGCGCGGCCTACGGATGCGTCGACGTCGCCTGCGACGCCTGCGACGCCCGATCGAACCGCGGCAAGGCGCGCCCGCCCCGGTCGCATCTTTCGCGAAGCGCTCGTGATCAACGTGTTCAATCCGAAGGTCGCGCTGTTCTTCCTCGCCTTTCTGCCGCAATTCATCGCCGTCGATGCGCCTGCCAAGGCGTTGTCTTTCGTGCTCCTCGGCGCGCTCTTCAATTTCAACAGCCTGTTCGTCAACCTGCCCGTCGCCTGGCTCGCGAGCCGGGCGGGACGTCAGCTGCGGGAACGAGCGCGCGGGCTGAAGTGGCTGCAGCGCGCGACCGGTGGCGTGTTCATCGCCCTCGGCGCGCGGCTCGCCGCGTCGGTCCGGGATTGACGCTGCGATGAACGCGTCGTCGCGGTTGCAGTCAGACTGAACCCATGGACGCCCTCATGCACTTCGATACCTGGCAACTCGTCGCGCTCGCGGCCACGCTCGGGATCGCCAGCGGGCTGCGTCTTTACGCCGTGCTGTTCATCGTCGGCGCCGTCGGTTATCTCGGGTGGCTCGACCTGCCCGCAGGACTGGCACCGCTTGCGCATCCAATGGTGCTTGCGGCGTCCGGCTTCATGTGCGCCGTCGAATTCTTTGCCGACAAGGTGCCCGGCGTCGATTCGGTGTGGGACGTCGTGCATACGCTGATCCGCATTCCGGCGGGCGCCGCACTCGCGGCAGGCGTGTTCGGCGACTCGTCGACTGCGCTGACGCTGGCGGCCGCGATTCTCGGTGGCACGCTCGCGGCAGGTAGCCATTTCACGAAGGCGAGCAGCCGCGCTGTCATCAATACGTCGCCCGAGCCGTTCTCGAACTGGGGCGCGTCGCTTGCCGAGGACGTCGCGGTCGGCGGCCTGTTGTGGCTGGCGATTGCGCATCCGCTGGCTGCCGGCGTGGTCGTCCTGCTGCTCATCGGCTTGATGATCTGGCTTTTGCCGAAGGCGTGGCGGGCGGCAAGGCGCATCCTCGTGCGGGTCAGCGGCTGGTTCGGCGGGCACGCCGCCGGTTCGCGCGACGCGAGCCGGTGAACGACGAAGGTTTGTCCACGGCCGCGCCCGGGCATGCGGCCACGGCGGGTGTGCGATCGCCCTGCATCAGCGTCTGTCGCATCGACACGTCGAGTGGTCTTTGCGTCGGTTGCGCGCGAACGCTCGCCGAGATTGCCGCGTGGAGCACGCTAAACGACGATCAGCGACGCGCTGTCTGGGACGCGATCGCATCGCGCCGCGCCAACGAACCGTGACTCCATGATCGCCGACTGGTACTTCGACTTCGTGTCGCCGTTCTCGTATCTGCAGTGCGAGCGCCTTCAACTGCACGCCGCATCGATTCGCCCGCATCCGATCGTGTTCGCGGCGGTCCTCGACGCGAACGGGCAGAAGGGGCCTGCCGAGATCGATGCGAAGCGCGTGTTCACGTATCGGTTCGTGCTGTGGCAGGCGAAGGCGCTCGGCATTCCGCTGCGCTTCCCGCATGCGCATCCGTTCAATCCGATCGCGCTGCTGCGTCTCGCGCTCGCGTGCGGCTGCCGGCTCGATTCGATCACGCGGATCTTCCGTTTCGTCTGGCGCGACGGGCGACTGCCCGACCTGCCGATCGAATGGGCGGAGCTGGCAGACGAACTCGGGGTTTGCAACGCCGACGCGCGTACCAGCGATCCCGAGATCAAGGACGCGCTGCGGCGTGAAACCGATGCCGCGATCGAGCGGGGCGTGTTCGGTGTACCGACGCTCGCCGTCGGCAACGAATTGTTCTGGGGTGTCGACGCAACCGATATGGCGCTCGCCTACATGGCTGCAGGAGGCCGCTACGACGATCCGGAGTACGCGCGCGTCCAGCAGCTTCGCGCAGCCGCGGTAAGGCATGCGGTGCGCCCGGCTACGAAGCGCTCCTGACAGCCCCTTCCGCGATCAGCGCGGCGATCGCGGCGTCGTCGAGGCCCGCTTCGTGCAACACGTCGCGGGTGTGCTGGCCGTGTGCGGGCGCATCGCGCGTCACCTCGAACGCCGGCGGTGTCAACGCAAATGGCGGCGCGAACTGCCGCGCGCCGTCGGGGCGCGTGCGAATCATCGCGCGCGCGGCAAATTGCGCGTCGGCGAGCGCCTCGTCGAACGTCAGCACCGGTGTGACGCAGCAAT
>JAICVH010000318.1 GCA_025935435.1 Burkholderiales bacterium | reverse complement strand
TCGCCAGCACCTGACCCCGCTCCACTTCCTCCCGCTTCGTGCCCCGCAGCAGCACCCCCACGTTGTCCCCCGCCTGACCCTGGTCCAACAGCTTGCGGAACATCTCCACCCCCGTGCACACCGTCTGCAACGTCGGCTTCAGGCCCACGATCTCCAGGTTCTCGCCCACCTTCACCACCCCGCGCTCCACCCGACCGGTCACCACCGTCCCCCGACCCGATATCGAGAACACGTCCTCCACCGGCATCAGGAACGGACCGTCCACCAGCCGCTGCGGCGTCGGAATGTAGCTGTCCAGCGCATCGGCCAGCTTCATGATCGAGCCTTCGCCCATGTCGCCCTTGTCGCCGTCCAGCGCCATCTTCGCCGAGCCAATCACGATCGGCGTCGAATCCCCCGGAAACTGGTACTTGCTCAGCAGCTCGCGCACCTCGATCTCGACCAGCTCCAGCAGCTCCGCGTCGTCCACCATGTCCGCCTTGTTCAGGTACACGACGATGTACGGCACCCCCACCTGCCGCGCCAGCAGAATGTGCTCGCGCGTCTGCGGCATCGGACCATCCGCTGCACTCACCACCAGGATCGCACCGTCCATCTGCGCCGCACCGGTGATCATGTTCTTCACGTAGTCCGCGTGACCCGGGCAATCCACGTGCGCGTAGTGACGCTTCGCCGTCTCGTATTCCACGTGCGCCGTGTTGATCGTGATCCCCCGCGCCTTCTCTTCCGGCGCGTTGTCGATCTGGTCGTACGCCCTCACCTCGCCGCCGAACTTCTTCGACAGCACCAGCGTCATCGCCGCCGTCAGCGTCGTCTTCCCGTGATCCACGTGACCAATCGTCCCCACGTTCACGTGCGGCTTCGTACGCTCGAACTTGCTTTTTCCCATTGTTCGCTCCGGCCTCGTTTACTGTCTTTCCTTCGCGGATCGACGGGCTCCGCCCGCGATTCGCGACTTATTTTTCCGGGCGAAAGTAGGTTTCTACTTTCGCCCGTTGCGGATTGGTGCCCATGGTGCGGATTGAACGCACGACCTCTCCCTTACCAAGGGAGTGCTCTACCACTGAGCTACATGGGCGCTCGTACGCAATCCGCAGCCGTGAATGGCTTCAATGCAATCCTGGAGCGGGTGAAGGGAATCGAACCCTCGTCGTAAGCTTGGAAGGCTTCTGCTCTACCATTGAGCTACACCCGCACGTCAGGTAACAGAGTTCAGGTAACAGGTAACAGAAAACGGCGCGGAATGCGCCGCCACCGTTGTCGCCGGCGCCTCTGTCCCCTGTCCTCTGATCCCTGACTCCTGAAGTGGAGGGGGAAGGATTCGAACCTTCGAAGGCAGAGCCGGCAGATTTACAGTCTGCTCCCTTTGACCGCTCGGGAACCCCTCCGTCGAAACGCGCGATTCTAGCAGTTTCCGCGCCGGGCCGTCACACGCGGCCGCGCGCCGGATCGCGGCGCGTGGTTAGGCGATCCCTGCTTTAGAATCAGCGGCTTGGCGTAGCGATTCAGCGCTTCGGGTCGCCGTTGCCGGCCTGCGTCAACGCCCTTCGAATGCCCGAAAAAGCGACCCATTTCGACTACGTGATCGTCGGCGCCGGTTCTGCCGGCTGCGTGCTCGCCAATCGGCTGTCGGCGGATGGACGACACACGGTGCTACTGCTCGAAGCAGGGCCGCGCGACACGTACCCGTGGATTCACGTGCCGATCGGCTACGCGAAGACGATGTTCCACCCGATCGTCAATTGGGGTTTTTACACCGATCCCGAGCCGACGATGAACGGCCGCAGGGTGTACTGGCCGCGCGGGCGCACGCTCGGCGGCAGCTCGGCAATCAACGGCTTGATCGCGATCCGCGGTCAGCACGCCGACTACGATGCCTGGGCGGCCGCGGGCAACACCGGATGGAGCTTTGCGGACGTTTTGCCATGGTTTCGCAAGCTCGAGCACAACGTTCGCGGCGCGAACCCCTATCACGGTGGGGACGGCCCCTTGTGGGCATCCGACATCGATGCGCCGCACCCGCTCGTCGAGGCGATGATCGCCGGCGCACGCGAACTCGGCATTCCACGCAACGACGATTTCAACGGAGCGTCACAGGAAGGCGCCGGCTACTATCAGCTCACGACGCGACGCGGTTTTCGGTGCTCGACGGCGGTTGCGTACCTGAACCCCGCACGCCGTCGCGCGAACCTGCGCATCGAGACCAACGCGCATGCAACGCGGGTGCTCTTCGAGCAACGCCGCGCATCAGGCGTCCGCTATCGGCAGGGCGGCGCCGACGCGACAGCACTCGCGCGCCGCGAAGTCATTCTCGCCGCAGGCGCGCTGCAGTCGCCGCAGCTGCTGCAGCTTTCCGGCGTCGGTCCACCCGCGCTGCTGAGCGCGCATGGCATCGATGTCGTGCATGCGCTCGAAGGCGTCGGCGAAAACCTGCAGGATCACCTGCAGGCGCGCGTCATCTTCCGCTGCACGCAACCGATCACGACCAACGACGCGCTGCGTACGTGGAGCGGCAAGCTGCGCATCGGACTCGACTACGTGATGAAGCGCAGCGGCCCGATGGCAGTCGGCATCAACCAGGGCGGGATCTTCGCGCGCGCAACGCCGCAGGCGACGCGGCCCGACGTGCAATTTCATTTCGCGACGCTTTCCTCCGACATGGCCGGATCGCCGGTGCACGAATTTTCGGGCTTCACGATGTCGGTGTGCCAGCTCCGCCCGACGTCGCGCGGAACCGTGCGCATTCGCTCGACCGATCCGCTCGAAGCGCCGTCGATGCAGCCTCATTACCTGTCGACCGACGACGACCGCGCAACGCTCATCGCGGGCATTCGACTCGCGCGAACGCTGGCGGCGACCGATGCAATGCGGCCGTTCGTGGCCGGCGAATATCGACCGGGCACGGATGCGACATCGGACGATGAATTGCTCGAATTTGCAAAGAACACCGGCGGCACCATCTTTCATCCGAGCGGGACCACGAAGATGGGACCGGCGACCGACGCGCAAGCGGTCGTCGACCCGCAACTGCGCGTGCATGGCCTCGCTGCGCTGCGCGTCGTAGACTGCGGCATCATGCCGACGCTCGTGTCGGGCAATACGAACGTGCCGGTGGTGATGATCGCGGAAAAGGCGTCGGCGATGATCCTCGCAGACGCCGGCAACTGACGCGGCGACGGCGCTCGATCGCTCGCATGGAGACTCGCAATGGCCTGCTGCCACGCTGATTTCGCTGCACTCGAGGGTTCCGATCGCGGTTTCACCCTCGGCATGCCGACGTTCACGTTCGGCTCGGGCGTCCTCGCCGAGGCCGGCGACAACGCGGCCGAACTCGGTCTCAAACGCGTGGCGCTGTTCACCGATCGCAACCTCTCGGCTGGCGAACACGTTGCGAAGGTGAAGGCGTCGCTGACGGCCGCCGGCGTCGATCACGCGGTTTATGACGACGTGACGATCGAGCCGACCGATACGTCGTTCCAGGACGCGACACGATTCGTTCGCGAAGCGAACGTGGACGGCCTCGTATCGGTCGGAGGTGGCTCCGTCATCGACACGTGCAAGGCGGCCAATCTGTATGCGAGCCAGCCGGCCGAATTCATGACGTACGTGAACGCGCCGATCGGCGCCGGCCAGCGCGTGCCCGGCCCGGTCATGCCGCATATCGCGTGTCCGACGACCTCGGGTACCGGCTCGGAAACGACCGGCATCTCGATCTTCACGCTCACGTCGCTGAACGCAAAGACCGGCATCATTTCGCGGCGGCTGATCCCGACGGTTGCGCTGATCGATCCCGACGTGACGCGCACGCTGCCGGCGAACGTCGTCGCGGCGACGGGCTTCGATTGCATGAGTCATGCGCTCGAATCGATCACCGCGCGGCTCTATCCGCGACGCCTTAATCCGGCGCAAGGCATTCGACGTCCGGTGTCGCAGGGCGCCAATCCATTCTCCGATGCACTCGCGACGCAAGCGCTGCAAAGCGTCGGTCAGTTCCTTGTTCG
>JAICVH010000389.1 GCA_025935435.1 Burkholderiales bacterium | reverse complement strand
GCGCGCTGCTGTCCCATGGCAACCTGCTCGCCGCCGGGCGCGTCGTCAGTGCATCGCTCGATCTCATTACATCCGATCGCGTGCTGTCGTCGTTGCCGCTCTATCACATCAACGGGCAATGCATCGCGACGATCGCGCCGCTCGTGTCGGGCGGGAGCGTCATCATGCCGCATCGCTTCAGCGTGTCGCAATGGTGGTGGCTCGTCGCGCGCTACCAGCCGACGTGGCTCAACATGGTCCCTACGATCATTGCCTACCTGTTGAACGGACCGCAACTCACGCCCGAGCAGGCCGCGGCGTGCCGCCGCGTTCGCTTCGGACGCTCCGCTTCGGCGCCGCTTCCGCCGGAGCAGCACCGCGCGTTCGAGGCGCGTTTCGGCATCTCGGTCATCGAGGCGATGGGGCTGACCGAGTGCGCATCGGTCGCCTTCAGCAACCCGCTCGACGTGGCTGCGCGCCGTTACGGGTCGGCGGGTCTGCCGCTCGGCGTCGAAGCACGCGTCGTCGACCGGACCGGCGCCATATTGCCTGCCGGTGAACGCGGTGAAATCGAGCTCCGCGGGTCCAATGTGATGATCGGCTATTACAAGTCGCCGGAAGACACGCTCGCGACTGTGCGTCCGGGAGGCTGGCTCGCCACCGGCGATCTCGGCTACCGCGATGCCGACGGTTATTACTTCATCACCGGCCGTCTCAAGGAACTGATCATCAAGGGTGGCGAAAACATCGCGCCGCGCGAAATCGACGAAGCGCTGCTCGCGCACCCGGCGGTGCTCGAAGCGGCGGCGGTCGGCGTGCCGGACGATGCGTACGGTCAGGAAATCCTGGCCTGCGTCGTCGTGAAGCCGGGTGCCGTATGCAGCGAAGACGAACTGCGGGCGTACTGCGTGCGCACGCTCGGTCGGTACAAGGCGCCGCGCTATCTGCGACTCGTCGCGCAATTGCCGAAGGGCCCCTCCGGCAAGGTGCAGCGATTGAAACTGACGGAGCTCTGATGCTGCCGACCGGCTCACACGTTCGGACCCTGCCGCCGCCGCATGGCGGGGGCGATTTGCGGCCGCTGCACGTGGCCGGTGAACGGCTGGACGACGAAATGCGCCGCGCGCAGGCACTGCCGAAGCTTCGCATCTCGTCTCGCGAGAAGGGCGATCTCGTCATGCTCGGTCTCGGCGGGTTCACGCCGCTTGAAGGCTTCATGTCGCGCGACGACTGGCAAGGCGTCTGCGATGACATGCGCACGGCGAGCGGCGTGTTCTGGCCGATTCCGATCACGCTGTCGACCGACGAGGCAACGTCGGACGCATTGCATCTCGGCAGTGAGATTGCGCTGATCGATCCGGACAGCGAACGTGTGATCGCCGTCATGTCCGTCAACGACAGGTATCGGATCGACAAGCGTCACGAATGCCTGTCCGTGTTCAAGACCACCGATGACGCGCATCCCGGCGTGCAGATGGTGATGCAGCAGGGCGACGTCAATCTCGCCGGGCCGGTGCGCGTGCTCGGCGACGCAGGTTTCAGTGCCGCGTATGGCGCGTTGTTCATGACGCCCGCCGAAACGCGCGCGCAGTTCGAGCGACTCGGCTGGTCGCGCGTGGCCGCGTTCCAGACGCGCAACCCGATGCACCGCTCGCATGAATACCTCGCGAAAATTGCCATCGAAGTCTGCGATGGCGTGCTCGTTCACTCGCTGCTCGGTCAACTGAAGGCGGGCGACATCCCCGCCGACGTGCGCACGCGCGCTATCGGCGTGCTGATCGACCGGTATTTCCGGCCGGGTACGGTTCTGCAGGCCGGTTATCCACTCGACATGCGTTATGGCGGTCCGCGCGAGGCGCTTCTGCACGCGGTGTTCCGGCAAAACTACGGTTGCGCGTACCAGATCCTGGGTCGCGACCACGCGGGCGTCGGCAGCTTCTACGGACCGTTCGACGCGCATCGGATCTTCGATGAGATTCCGCGTGACGCGCTCGTGATCCAGCCGATGAAAATCGACTGGACGTTCTGGTGCTATCGATGCGGCAGCATGGCTTCCGCGCGCACGTGCCCGCACGACGATGCAGACCGCTTGCTCGTATCGGGGACGAAGCTGCGGAAGTGGCTGTCCGAAGGCGACGACGTGCCGCGCGAATTCAGCCGACCGGAAGTGCTCGAGATCCTGCGCGCGTACTACGCCTCACTGGAGGCGCACGAGAAGGTCGAGGTCAAGCTGACCGGCCACTCGGCGCGCTGAGGCTTTCGGCTCGGCGTGGCGCTTCGATTCCGCGTGCGTGCGCGTGAAGCGCTGCGCCGTCGCCGTTCCCCGGCATTGCAGCGGCGAGCCGCTCCTTCGCGAACTGTACGAACGCGTTGACGATTCGCGAGTGAAACCGTTCCTTGGGGTAGACGACGGACAGCTGGCGGAGAAGGGGCGGATCGAGCGGAATGCGAACGAGTTCGCCGAGTCGCAACTCCTTTTCCGCCGCCGCGGACGACATGATCGCGAAACCGAGTCCGGTAGCGACGATACCCTTCAGCGCTTCGGGACTGCTCGCTTCCATGATCACCTGCAACGCATCGGGGGCGAGACCTGCCTTCTGCAGGTAATGGTCGATGACCTGCCGGGTGCCGGAGCCGGACTCGCGGCTGATGTACGCGTGCTCGGTCAATGATTGCAGCGTGACCGTCGCGTGCTTCGCAAATGCGTGCGACGGCGCGCACACGACCTGCAGCTCGTCCTGACAGCACCGGTCCGTCGCAAGCGACGGCAAGTGCGAGTCGCCTTCGATGAAGCCGACGTCGAGCGTGCGCTCGGCGACGCGCGCCTGCACCGCTTCCGAATTGGCCACGGCGAGCTGCGGCACGATTCCTGGATGCCGCGCCTTGAACTCACCGAGGATCTTGGGCAACAGGAATTCGGCGATCGTCGTGCTGGCGCCGATCAGAAGCGGCCCGACCTCCTGGCCGCCGATCGCCTTGAGGCGCGCATCGAGCTCGGACGAGAGCGCCAGAATGCGTTCGGCGTAGTCAAGCGCCACGAAACCTGCGGGCGTCAGCGCGATTCGACCGTTTGCCCGATCGAACAGCCGCGTGTTGAAGTATTCCTCGAGCTGGCGAATCTGGAACGTGACCGCCGGCTGCGTCATGCACAACGCATCGGCCGCCTTGGTGAACGAAAGATGCTTTGCGACCGCATGGAACGCCTGTAGACGACGATCTGCCACGCCTGACCCCTGGAAAAGGGGGAAATCATACGCGGCGACTCGATGCGGATAACCGGGTGGAAGGCGATACGGCCGCCAGGTCGTTAATTGGCACAACCCCGGGGCACCGGACCCACGCGCGCGAGGTCGATGCTGCCTGAGCGACCGGCGTTGGTTCCCGCAGTGAACGTGTACGTCAAGCGAGCCGACCCGCACGTCAGGAACGAGAGATCCGCAAAGCCGACGGTATCCGAATGCGGCGTTGGCGCGGGTGCATT
>JAICVH010000166.1 GCA_025935435.1 Burkholderiales bacterium | reverse complement strand
CTGCATCATGCGTCCACGAGAAGCCACCGGCGACACCCGCATCGCCGCGGCGCGCCGACAGCCGGCCGCCGATCGAGAACGCCGCATCGGTCGCCTCGATGTCGGCGGGTGCCGAGATCCGTTCGGGACCGGTCGCGCATCCGAACAAGGCAAACGTGAACGACAGCGCGACTGCCCGGAGCGCGCAGCGCATCAGGGTGCGAGTCGCCGAACGGTTTCCTTCAACACCGCATTGTCGGGATGCGTATCGAGCTGCGCCTTCCACAGTGCGCGCGCCTGGTCGCGCTCGCCCTTTCGCCACAGGACTTCGCCGAGATGCGCGGCGATTTCGGCGTCGGGGCGACCGTCGAGCGCCTGGCGCAGATAACGTTCCGCCTCATCCAGCCGGCCCATCCGATAGAACGCCCAGCCGAGACTGTCCAGGATGAACGGATCCTGCGGCGACAGCTTGTGCGCGCGCTCGATCAGCGCGAGACCTTCATCGGTGCGTTGCGTGCGATCGACGAGCGTGTAGCCCAGCGCATTCAACGCCTGCGCGTCGTCGGGTTTCAACTCGACAAGACGCTTCAGGCGCGTTTCGGCCTCGTCGATCTTGTCGAGCTTTTCCGCAACCATCGCGAGGTCGTAGATAAGGTCGGGCGTATCGGGGTGCTCGTCGAGGCTTTGCGCGAGTACGCGGTACGCGGCGGCATCGTCGCCGGTTTCGCGCAGCAGTTGCGCCTCCGCCTGGCGTATCTGGACCTTCTGCTCCTTGGTTACGGCGTCCAGCCCGGCGAGCCAGCGTTGCGCATCGGCAAGGCGCCCCTGCTTCGCATACATCGACGCAATGCGAAGTTTCGCGAGCCATGCGCGCTCGCCGTCGGTGATCGCCTGGTAGCGTTCGATCGCCTTCGCGTACTGCTTCGTGTCTTCGGCAATTTGCGCAAGGTACAGATCGATCGCACCCGGTTCGCCGTAGTTCGCGCTCTTGAGGTCGAGGAACAGGCGTTCGGCGCCGGCATAATCCTTCATCTGCAACGCGATCGCCGCAACGGCGAACTCGAGGTCGCGGGCGCCGGGCTCGCGGTCCCAGAGCTTCTGCATCAGTGCGCGCGCTTCGTTGAACCGCTTCTGGTCGACGTACTGCTGCGCGAGTGCGCCCGTCGCGCTTTTCGCCTCGGGATGCGCAGCGACGAATCCTTCGAGAAACTGCACCGAGGATGCCGACGACTTGCGCGCCAGGATTTCCGCCTTCAGAACGGCCGCGCGTTCCCAGTCAGGGCGCAATTCGAGCGCGCGATCGATCTCGTCGCTCGCCTCCGACGCAGTCGCGAGGTCGTCGCCCGCCGCGAACGCGGCAAGCGCGACGGCGTAATGTGCCTCCGGCGTTTTCGGGTACGGCCTCGCGACGTCGCGAACGAGCAAAAGCACGCCGCGCTTGTTCGATTGCTGCGAAAAGAGGCGGTTGAGCTGCATGAACACTTCACCGACGCCCGGCCCGGACAACGCGGCATCGGCAAGGACGCGCTCGATGCGCGAGCGCAACTCGTCGTCCTCGGCGGTGTTGGGCATGCCCTTGTCGCCGTCGGCAGCGAGCGCGGCGAGCACGCGTTTCGGCCGCTCGGCTGACGGGTCGAGTTGCGACCACAGTTTGGCGGCCTCCTGCACGAGGATGCGCTGGCGGCTCGCGATCGCGATTTCGGTTGCGCGCCGCGCGAGCCGGGCATCGCTCGCGTTGCGCGCAGCATCGAGATACGCACGCGCAGCGAGCGTCACATCGCCGCGCTGCAACGCGACATCGCCGAGCAGCAGCCGGTAAAACAGATCGGCGCTGAGCGCCGACGGGCCCGTCGGTGGTGTTTGCAAAGCGTCCGGCTTCGACGGTTGGTCCGGCACCTGCGCGCGCAGATCGACCGCCGCGAAGGCGCAGAGCACGGCGAACAGCGGGTGCAGGAGAGTGCGAAAGGTCATGAGCAAGTGCAGATCGCGTCGAACCCGGTAGATTAAGCTATAGTCGCCGCCCTCACAAACGCGCCCGCCGGGCCGTTGCGACCGCGCGTCCAATGCCGGAACTTCCCGAAGTCGAAATCACGCGGCGCGGTATTGCGCCCCACGTGATCGGCCGTCGCGTCGAGCGGATCGACGTGTACGACCGGCGGCTGCGATGGCCGGTTCCCGCCGATCTCGAAACGCGCCTGCGCGGCCTGACGATCGATCGCGTCGATCGTCGCAGCAAGTATCTGCTGTTTCACGTCGGCGAAGCTGCGTTGCTCGTGCATCTCGGCATGACGGGAACGTTGCGAACGTGGCATGACCCGCCGCCGCGGAAGCCGCATGATCATGTCGACATCACGTTCGACGACGGCACCGTGTTGCGCTATCGCGATCCGCGCCGTTTTGGCGCGATGCTGTGGGTTGCGTCGACGGCCGACGGCCACCCGCTGCTCGACGCGCTCGGCCCGGAACCGTTCGATGCGGCGTTCGACGCCGATTATCTGTGGCGCGTCACGCGCAGGCGCCACGCTGCGATCAAGCTCGCGTTGATGGACAACCGCGTCGTCACCGGCGTCGGGAACATCTACGCCAACGAAGCGCTGTTCCGTGCAGGCATTCGACCTTCGACGCCGGCGAACCGCGTGTCGAAGGCGCGCCTCGCACGACTCGTCGTGGCCGTGCGCGCCGTGCTCGAAGCCGCCATCGCGAAGGGCGGCAGCACGCTGCGCGATTTCGTGGGCTCCGACGGCGCCGCCGGGTACTTCCAACTCGAGTACTTCGTCTACGCACGCGCCGGCGCAGCATGCCGCGTCTGCAAGCGACCGATCCGCCAGTCGCGGCTCGGTCAACGGTCGTCGTTCTACTGCGCGCACTGCCAGCCGCGATAAGACGGCGTAGTGCCTCAGCACGGCAGGACACGACGGCGCACGGCCATGCCGATGCCCGTGCGACCGACGATCGGCGCGGCGAAGCCGATCAACGTCGCGAATGACGCTCGCTGCCGGCGCGAAGCGCTCGCGTGACCCGTTCATGCGTGAGGCGATGTGATCGGCACACGGCACGACTTGTGCTTTCCACCATCCGATGGCGGCCGCTGCGCAAATTCATCTTTTTCGCGACGATTCCTGCGAATGATTCCGTCGCGCGATCTGGCCGCCCGGTTCGAGGCGTACGCCGATTGGCGCCGTCGTCTTTCTGCGGGCATTTCGACGCTGCACGAATGGCTGTCGCAGCAGGACCTCGCCGATGCTCAAGTCGACGTCAAGGTGCAGCAGCTGCTCGAACGGCTGCAGCAGGACAAACTCGTCGTTGCGTTCGTCGCGGAGTTTTCGCGCGGCAAGTCGGAACTGATCAACGCGATCTTTTTCGCGGATTTCGGACAACGACTGCTGCCGTCATCGGCAGGCCGCACGACGATGTGCCCGACCGAATTGCTGCACGATCCGTCACGGCCGCCTTCGATCCGCCTGTTGCCGATCGAGACGCGACTCAACGAAGCGACCGTCAGCGAATTCAAGAATTACGCCGATGAGTGGGTGACGTTTCCGCTCGACCTCGCGGCAGCCGATCGGATGGCCGAAACGCTCGCGCGCGTGTCGCAGGTCAAGCGAGTACCCGTCGCACTCGCTCGGAAATACGGGCTGTTCACCGAACGCGACGACGACATCCTGTCGGCGCTCGAGCGCGGTGACGAAGGCAGCGTCGACATCCCGTGCTGGCGCCACGCCGAAATCAATTTTCCGCACCCGCTGCTGCAGCAAGGGCTGATCATCCTGGACACGCCGGGGTTGAATGCCATCGGTACCGAGCCGGAGTTGACGCTCAATCTGTTGCCGAACGCGCACGCCGTGCTGTTCCTGCTCGCGGCGGACGCCGGCGTCACGAAGACCGATCTGGATGTCTGGAATGCGCACCTGGCCGGCGAAGACGAGACGACGAAGGCCGCGCGCATCGTCATCCTGAACAAGATCGACGGGTTATGGGACGATCTGAAGGAGGACGTCGAGATCAACGCGGAGATCGACCGACAGGTGGACTCGAGCGCGACGATGCTCGGCATTTCACCCGCGCAGGTGTTCGCGGTTTCCGCCCAGAAGGCGCTGCTCGCGAAGGTCAACGGCGACGACGCGCTGTTGACGCGAAGCCGCCTGCCGGTGCTCGAGCATTCGCTGTCACGCAAGCTGATCCCGGCAAAACGCGATCTGGTGGGCGCGGCGACGCAAACCGAAATCCGCGCATTGACGGCGACGATTCGCGCGATCCTCGATTCGCGCGCGGGAGGCATCGGCGAACAGCTTGCCGAACTGATCGCGTTGCGCGGCAAGAATCAGGACGTGGTCGAGCACATGATGGCCCGCGTCAAGGAGGAGAAGGAGATCTTCGAACGCGGGCTTGCGCGGTACACGGCGCTGCGCACGGTGTTTACCCAGCATACGAACGATCTTTTCGACGTCATCGGCCTGTCGGCGCTGCGACAGAACGCCGCACGTACGCGCGAGCGGATCGAGGGCAGCCCGTTCACGAAGGGCGTGCGCGACGCGATGAGCGAATTCTTTGCGCGGCTGCGCACCGATTTCGACCAGGCGGGACGCCAGAGCGCGGAGATTCACGACCTGATGCGCGCGATGTACGCGCGGTTCGCGCACGAGAACAGCCTCGACATCTACGTGCCGCCACAGTTTTCGGTGCTGAAGTACCTGAAGGAAATCGAGCGGATGGAGCGCGCCTACAACACGCACTTCAACACGCTGTGGAACATGGTCAGCAAGGCGAAGTACCCGCTGATGAAGCAGTTCTTCGAGACGGTCGCGTCACGCGCGCGACACGTCTACAAGGTGGCGAACCGCGACGTCGAGGCGTGGCTGAAGGCGGTGATGTCGCCGCTCGAAACACAGGTGCGCGAGCATCACATCCAGTTGCGCCGGCGCCTCGACAGCGTGCGCCGCATTCATCGCGCGAGCGACGAGCTCGAAAGTCGCATCGTGGAGCTCGAACAGGCGCGCGAGGCGCTCGAAACGCAGCGCCACCAATTGAAACAGCAGCTCGGAACCCTCGACATGATCATCGAGGCACCCGACGTGCTGCCGTTGGCCGCAAACGGATAATTCTTTCCAGACGGTAGCGGCGAGCGCGTCGCCCGTCTAAACGGATAACTCTTTCCAGACGTAGCGACGAACCGTCGCCGTCAGGCGCAGCTCAAGCCGCCGACACCGTCTTCAACCGCATCAGGCCCTCGTACTTCAGCATCAGCCCGTCCCTCGTCTCCACGAAGTCGGGATGCACGGGAATGCAGTCGACCGGGCACACCTCGCGACACTGCGGCTGGTCGAAATGCCCGACACATTCGGTGCATTTCGCGGGATCGATCTGATAAATCTCGGGCCCCTGCGAAATCGCGTCGTTCGGGCACTCCGGTTCGCAGACGTCGCAGTTGATGCATTCGTCGGTGATCAAGAGGGCCATTCGAAGCGTCAGCTCGTTAACGAAACCGGTGGGGATGGGGGATCAGAATCCGGCCTTGCGCCGCAGGCGCTCGGCGACGTAGGGCTGGACGAATTTCGAGACGTCGCCGCCGAAACGGGCGATTTCGCGGACGATCGTCGCTGAGATGAACATGTACTTTTCGTCGGGCGTCAGGAATAGCGTTTCGACGTCCGGATAGAGGTTGCGGTTCATTCCGGCCATCTGGAACTCGTACTCGAAGTCGGATACGGCGCGCAGTCCACGCAACACGGCCTGTGCGCCCTGCGATTGCACGAATTCCATCAACAGCGACGAGAATCCCAGTACCTCCACATTGGCGAACCGCTTCAGCACCTCGCGCACCATGTCGATGCGCTCGTCGATCGAAAAATAGGGCCGCTTCGACTCGCTGTCCGCGATGCCGACGACGACCGAATCGAATAGCCGCGACGCGCGGCGTACGAGGTCCTCGTGACCGCGCGTGAACGGATCGAACGTGCCCGGGTAGACGACCTTCATCGAGTTGGAGGTGTCGCGCTTTTCGCGAGCAGATGATAATGCACGGCCCCGGCGGTCGCGTGTCGAACGACGTCGAAGCCGG
>JAICVH010000527.1 GCA_025935435.1 Burkholderiales bacterium | reverse complement strand
TGCGCACGATGCGCGCGCAGCGCTCGGCCGCCGTGCGGATCTTGAGCGCCGCCGCGCGCGTCGCGGCCTCGCCCTGTTCCTCGAGCAGCACCGCGCGTGCGACAACGACCGACAGCGGATTGTTGAGCTCGTGCGCGACGCCGGCGAGGAGCGAGCCCAACGCCGCGAGCTTCTCCCGCTGGTACAGCGACTCGCGTTGCCGCGCCAGCTCCTCGGCCGACCGCTTTTTCTCGGTGATGTCGCGCGCGATCGTCAGCACGTGCGGCTGGCCTTGATACTGCATCGGAATGCCGTGCACGTCGAGTTCGATCAGCGACCCGTCCTTGCGCTGCTCGGTGACTTCCGCATGCAGCGACTCGCCGGCCGCAACCGCGCGCAGAAACGCCGACTGGTAGCACGGCCCTTCCCAGGTTCCGGGCGGCAGCGCCGAGAACTCGCCGTCGCTGTAACCGTACATCCGCCACAGGGCAGGGTTGGTGTCGACGATCTCTCCGGCGGCGTTCCACAGCGCGAGTCCGTCGATCGATGCATTGAACATCGCGCGGTAATGTTCTTCGCTCGCTCGAAGCGCCGCTTCCGACACGCGGAGCGCCTCGTCGGCGCGCTCGCGCTCGGCGATGTCCTGGCGCAGCCGCGTCTCCGTCTCTTCGACTTCGAGCGCCATCGCATCGAATGCACGACTCAGGCGACCGAGCTCGTCGGTGCCCTTGAGGCCGCTGCGCGCCGCCAGATCGCCGGCCGCCAGTTGCTCGGCCGCATGCACGAGGCGCGCGGTTCGTCGCGTCAGCAGGAAATGGAACGTGAGCCACATGCCGAGCGCGAGCGCCGTGACCCACCCCGCCCAATACAGCGATTGGCGCAACACCTGCGCGCGCGCTTCGGCCTTGTAGCGACGAAGATCGTAGGCGAGGAACACGCCGCCGGTACGCGACGGCCGCAATTCTTCGCGCTCGCTGCCGATCAGGATGTTGGCGTGACCGAGCAGCTCGGCATCGTTCGCGTCGATCGTCATGCCGCGATGCTCCTCGCGCAACCTGCTGCGATCGAAGCGCGGAAGCACCGCGTCGATTCGTTGCCCGACCCACGCGCGCCGCGTGGCCGCCATGACGACATCGCGATCGTCGGTCAGCGCCGCGAAGATGACGTCGTGGTTGTGCGCGAGCACGGAGATCTCGCGCTGCGCGGCTGTCTCGTCGCCCTTCAGCAGCAGGTACTCGAGCGTGCTCTGCAGCCGCGACATCTCCTGACCGAGACGCTTGCGGCTGTCCTCCTCGGCCGCGCGTTCGGCACGTGGCACGTGGTAGAGCAGGTTCACCGCACTGAGCGTCGCTGCGAACGCCAGCAGGATCAGCGGAACCGAGTACTTGAGTGATGCCGGGACACGGATCATCATCGGCCGCTTACGCGCTGCAATGGTGATCGCCCCGCGTTGCGCGAACCTGCATCGGCGCGCGACGGAGCGCAGCCGTCATCTTTGCAGCTCCGCCAGCGGTTTCGGTTCCAGGAGCCGCTCGATCTCCACGCTCTTGTGCAGCAGCTTCGCATCGAGCATTAGCGTCATCAGCCGCCGCCCGGTGACGACGAGCTCGGGCGCGGCGCCGCCCAGCATGCGCAGGTTTTCATCCCGCGACGGCACGTGCAGGCCGCGCTGCGCCTCGAGGAATGCCTCGCCGCTGGTCTGTTGACGGATGCCCATCCGGCGCGCCGCATCCTTCGGGTCGCGTTGCATGTAGTCGACCGCATCGAACCACCCGTTCAGCAACGCCTGCACGTGCCGCGGTCGTTGCTGTACGACCGACGCGCGCACGGCCAGCAGGTCGACGATTTCGCCGGGAATCTGCGTGCTGTCGAACAGCGTTTTCGCGCCGGTGCGAAGGAATTGCGCCTTGTACGGATCGAAGGTGACGGCGCCGTCGACCTGCCCCTTGTCGAACGCGGCCGGCTGCTCGTTGGACTCGAGATGCACGACATTGACGTCGCTCGCCTGCATCCCGTTGACCGCAAGCGCGCGGCTCAGCACGAATGCGCCGAGGGCACTGCTTTCGACGGCCACCGATTTGCCCTTGAGATCCTTCATCGTGCGCATGCCGTCGCGACCGACGACCACGTCGGCGCCATGCGATACGTCGACCACCAGGATGATCCGCGGGTCGAATCCCTCGACGGCGAGCCCGAACAATTCGTCCAGGCTGATGACCATGCCGTCGATCGCCTGATTGCGAAACGCGCGCAGCACTTCGCTCGCCGACGGGTATTCGACGAGTTGCACGACGGCCGCATCGAAGCGCCCGAGCTCGCGTGCGAGATACAGCGGCTCGCTGCCGATCCAGACGTTCGTCCCGATGCGTAGCGCCGGCTCGGGCTCGCGCGCGCAACCAATGAGTGCTGCAACCATTACGACCGCCGCAACCGCGGCGAGCACCGTTTTGACTCGTGTCCGCATCGGCGTCCGCATCAATGCCTCACTCACCGTCCGGAACGAACATGTAGCCTTCGTTGCGAATCGTGCGGATGAAGCGCGGATGCTCCGGGTCGGGCTCGATCTTCTTGCGCAAGCGCATGATCCGCAGATCGACGCTGCGGTCGAACGGATCCCAATCGCGCTGATTGAGATTCAGGATGCGTTCGCGCGACAGCGGCTGGCTCGGATGTTCGGCGAATGCCTTCAGCAGGTCGAATTCGAGCGGCGACATCGC
>JAICVH010000457.1 GCA_025935435.1 Burkholderiales bacterium | reverse complement strand
TGGCAATGGCACGAGCATGGCCATGAAGGCGACAAGCCCGTGGTGTGGCTCGATATCCTCGACCTGCCGCTCGTTTACTACCTGGAAGCGAGCTATCACGTCGACGGCCCGCGACAGTCCGTGCTGCCGGTACGCGGCGATCTGGTGTACGCGCGAGGCGGCATCGTGCCGTCTTCCGCATTCGAGCGCGCGGACAAGCCGTACCCGATGCTTCGCTATCCGTGGGTCGAAACCCGTGCCGCTCTCGTCGCGCTGGCTGAAAACCAGCCCGAACTCGCGATGTTGCAGGTAACGTACGTCAACCCGGAAACCGGCCGCGATGTGCAGAACATCCTGGGCTACTACGCGCAGATGTTGCGGCCGAACCAGACGCTCGAGCTGCCCGTTCGCTCGCCGGCACTCGTGTTTCACCTGCTCGAAGGGGCGGTGGACATCACGATCGAAGGTGAATGCTTCACGCTGGCGGAGGCCGATACCTGCTGCGCCCCTGGCTACGCCGCGGTGGCGTTACGCAACCGTTCCGCCAGCGCGCCGGCGTTCCTGTTCCTCGCGGATGAAACGCCGCTGCACAGGAAGCTCGGCGTCTTCGAGAATCGCGGCTGATGTTCAATTCGTGCAGGGCGACGTCCGGTTGCAGGGGTCACGTTGCACGATCGACCTGCTCGCTTCGTCGCAGCGAGTATCATTCGCCGCTGGCGTCTCGAATCCTCCAGGCGTCGGCAGGCCTCCGCGCGATTCGAGCGCGGCGCCCAATGAAAGCCGTGCATGATTGCTGCTTACGCCTCGCCAGCGATTCGCGACCAGTTTCTGGGAGCGCTCGATGCTGACGATCGGGTCCTCTCAACCGCGCTCGCGCGGAACCTGACAGGCTGCATCAATCCGCTGCCCGGCATGACCTGCGACAAGCTTGGCCTGCCGATGGGAAGCACGTACGGCTCCGCCGCGCTTCGCGTCCTGCTGCTGTATTCCGCGGCCCCGTAACCGGGCGCCTGCATGGCGCGCGATCGCTCGCGGCCGAGCGCACGTATGGTCAGTTCTTGTTTCAAGGTCGGACTCGACGCATTCGTCGAGTAGCCGTTAGGTGCGCCGCCCGCGCCAACGAATGACTTGTCGAGGAAAACTACCGTGGTCGACGTTCTGGATTGTCTGAAAAAATACGGTCAACGGCTCGATCTCGAGATCGCCCGCGAAACCGGCGTACCGCTGCAAACGGTGCGCGAGCGACTTGCAGCGCTGGCCGCAACCGGTGCGATCATCACCTGCAGCCTCACGCGATTTGAAAAGGGCAAGCGCATCGACGCCTGGCAGTGCCGCGTGTCCGGCTACGTTCCGCCGCTCGCGCCAGGACGCAAGGCGGCGCCGAAGTCGTAGCACGCCCAGGTTGCGGTATACGAGGTTGCGTTCGTGACCTCCCCCCGAGCACGCAGCGTGTTGAGCCGAGCGGAATCGGTTGAATCATCCGTGCCGAGGGCTGCGCATCCGGTTCGCGTCGACGGGGAGCGGCTGTGGAATTCGTTGATGGAGCTTGCGCGCATCGGCGCCACGCCGAAGGGCGGTGTCGCGCGCCTTGCGCTGACCGATCTCGACCGTGAAGCACGCGACTGGCTGATCGCCGCCGGCCGCGCGGCAGGCATGGCAGTCCGCGTCGACCAGATCGGCAACATCTTTCTACGTCGCGCCGGTCGGGATGCGACGCTTCCGCCGGTCGTGACCGGCTCGCATATCGACACGCAACCCACGGGCGGCAAGTTCGACGGCAACTACGGCGTTCTCGCAGGACTTGAAATCGTCCGTACGCTCAATGACCGCAACATCGTGACCGAAGCGCCGCTGGAAGTCGCCGCGTGGACGAACGAAGAGGGGTCGCGCTTCGTCCCGGTGATGATGGGATCCGGTGTTTTCTGTGGCGCGTTCGGAATCGAGCACGCCTACGATGCCCGCGACACCAGCGGCCGGTCGGTCCGGGATGAACTCGCGCGGATCGGCTATCTGGGCGCTGAAGTGCCCGGAAGCCACCGCGTCGGCTGCTACTTCGAAGCGCACATCGAGCAAGGCCCGGTGCTCGAGGACGCCGCGAAGACGATTGGCGTCGTATCCGGAACGCTGGGGCTGCGCTGGTACGACTGCACGGTGCGGGGGCTCGAGTCCCATGCGGGAACCACGCCGATGGCGTCGCGACGCGACGCGCTCGCCGTCGCCACGCGCATCATGCAGGAGGTGGTGGCCTTGGCTGAGCGCCACGCGCCGCACGGACGCGGCACTGTCGGTTACGTGAACGTATTCCCGAACAGTCGCAATGTGATCCCCGGCGAAGTCCGGTTCTCCATGGACCTGCGCAATGCCACTGCGGCGTTGCTCGACCAAATGGACGTTGAACTTCGCGCGTTCATCGACGACGAGCGACGGCGTAGCGGGCTCGCGATCGACGTCGAAGCGGTCGCGCACTATCCACCGTGCCCGTTCGATGCGGACTGCATCGCGACGGTCGAGCGGATGGCCGCGAAACTCGGCTACAGTCATATGCGCGCCATTTCCGGCGCCGGACACGATGCGATCTATGTCGCGCGGGTCGCTCCCGCAGCGATGATCTTCGTGCCCTGCAAGGGCGGCATCAGCCACAACGAGATCGAGGACGCCGAGCCGTCGCATCTCGAGGCCGGCGCCAACGTGCTGCTTCATTGCATGCTCGAGAAGGCCGGCGTCGCGGGCTCGAGCGCCACGCCGTCGGCCGGATAGCCGGCGCATACTCGTCGCGAGAACGCCGGCCGTGCGCCTCGTCATCGCTCGCCTGAATCACGAGACGAACGCATTCTCGCCGGTGCCGACGCCGCTCGCCGCGTTCGAACCGCAGTGGAACGAAGCGGCCTACGCGGCCGCACGCGGTTCGCGCACGGCGATGGGCGCGTTCCTCGATCTCGCTGCTGATGTCGGAGCCACTGTGCGCACGCCGCTCTTCGCGATGGCGAATCCGAGCGGTCCCGTCGACGACGCCGCATATGAAGCGATGACCAACGCGATCGTCGACGCGGTCGAAGGCGGCTGCGATGGCGTGCTCCTCGATCTGCACGGCGCGATGGT
>JAICVH010000536.1 GCA_025935435.1 Burkholderiales bacterium | reverse complement strand
TCGCTTCGTGACGCCCCGGTATAATCGATCTTTGCGACTGGAGAAATGAATGCGTGTCGTCCGCAAGGCCCTGACGTTTGACGACGTTCTACTCGTTCCAGCCCACTCCCTCGTCGTTCCACGCGACGTTTCGCTCGTCACCCGGCTCACCCGTTCGATCACTTTGAACATTCCGCTGCTATCGGCGGCGATGGATACGGTGACCGAAGCGCGCCTCGCGATCGGCATCGCGCAGGAAGGTGGGCTCGGCATCGTGCACAAGAACATGACACCGGCGCGACAGGCGGCCGAAGTCGCGAAGGTCAAGCGTTTCGAAAGCGGCGTCGTCAAGGATCCGATCACGATTCCACCGTCGATGTCGGTGCGACAGGTGCTCGCGTTGACGCAGCAGTACCGGATTTCCGGGCTGCCCGTCGTCGAGGGACGCCGCGTCGTCGGGATCGTCACCAACCGCGACCTGCGCTTCGAGACGAATCTCGATCAACCGGTGTCGCGAATCATGACGCCGGCGGCGAAACTCGTGACCGTTCCCGAGGGCACCGATCTCGATACGGCGAAGGCGCTGATGCACCGGCATCGCCTCGAGCGCGTTCTCGTCATCAACGACGAGCGCGAATTGCGGGGGCTGATCACCGTCAAGGACATCCTGAAAGCGACCGAGCATCCGAGCGCGTGCAAGGATGAGCTCGGACGCCTGCGCGTCGGTGCCGCCGTCGGCACGGGCGGTGACACCGAGCAGCGCGTCGAAGCCTTGGTCGCCGCAGGCGTCGACGTCATCGTCGTCGATACGTCGCATGGCCATTCGCAGGGTGTGCTCGATCGCGTGCAATGGGTGAAAAAGCGTTATCCGCAGGTGCAGGTGATCGGCGGCAATATCGCCACCGCAGCAGGTGCCAAAGCGCTGGTCGATCACGGCGCCGACGGCGTGAAGGTCGGCATCGGTCCGGGCTCGATCTGCACGACGCGCATCGTCGCGGGCGTTGGCGTGCCGCAGATCTCGGCCATCCAGGACGCGCTCGCCGGCGCGTCCGGCGCCGACGTGCCGCTCGTCGCCGACGGCGGCATTCGTTACTCGGGCGATCTCGCAAAAGCCATCGCGGCGGGAGCGTCCGCGGTAATGCTCGGAAGCCTGTTTGCAGGCACCGAGGAATCGCCAGGCGACATCGAGCTATACCAGGGCCGCTCGTACAAGAGTTATCGCGGCATGGGGTCGATCGGCGCGATGCAACTCGGCAGCTCCGATCGCTACTTCCAGGACGCCGAAGGCGAGGGCGCTGCGGAGAAGCTGGTGCCCGAAGGCATCGAAGGGCGCGTCCCGTACAAGGGTTCGCTCGCCAACGTGATCCTGCAGTTGATGGGTGGATTGCGTGCGGCGATGGGCTATTGCGGTTGCCCGACGATTGGCGACTTGTCGACGCGCGCGGAATTCGTCGAGATCACGTCGGCGGGCGTTCGTGAATCGCACGTGCATGACGTGCAGATCGTCAAGGAAGCGCCCAACTACCGCGTCGAATGAGCGCGGCCATGGCCGCTTCCTCGCACTCGAAGATCCTCATCCTCGACTTCGGCGCGCAATACACGCAGCTGATCGCGCGCCGGCTGCGGGAGACGAACGTCTACTGCGAGATTCACCCGTACGACGTCGGTGATGATTTCGTGCGTGCGTTCGATGCGCGCGGCATCGTGTTGTCCGGCGGGCCCGAAAGCGTCACGGAGACGGAAACGCCTCGCGCACCGAACGCGGTATGGGAACTCGGTGTGCCGGTGCTCGGGATCTGCTACGGGATGCAGGCGATGGCCGCGCAGCTTGGCGGTACCGTCGAAGCGTCGCGGTTACGCGAGTTCGGGTACGCCGAGGTGCGCGCGCGCGGGCATACGGCGCTGTTTCGCGACATCGAGGACCGCCGCAACGCGGAGGGCCATGGCCTGCTCGACGTATGGATGAGCCACGGCGACAAGGTGATCGACGTACCGCCAGGATTCGTCGTCGCGGGCTCTTCGGGTGCCTGCGCGATCGCGGCGATCGCCGACGAAAAGCGGCATTTCTACGGCGTTCAGTTCCATCCTGAAGTCACGCACACGAAGCAGGGCGCCGCGCTGCTCGCGCGCTTTGCGCACGACATCTGCGGCTGCGGTTACGACTGGAACATGCACGACTATGCCGGCGAGGCGATCGACGCGATCCGTCGCAAGGTCGGCGACGACCAGGTGCTGCTCGGTCTTTCCGGCGGTGTCGATTCCTCGGTTGCCGCGGCCTTGCTGCATCGTGCGATCGGCGATCGGCTCGTTTGCGTCTTCGTCGATCACGGTCTGCTGCGGCATAACGAAGCCGAGCAGGTGCTGGACACGTTCGAGACGCACCTCGGTGTCCGCGTCGTGCATGTCGACGCGAGCGAGACCTTTCTCACCGCGCTCGCGGAGGTTACCGATCCCGAGCAGAAGCGCCGGATCATCGGGCGACTGTTCGTCGACGTATTCCAGCGCGAGGCGGCGAAGCTCTCCGGCGTCAAATGGCTCGCGCAAGGCACGATCTACCCGGATGTGATCGAGTCCGCATCGGCCAAGGGCAACAAGGCGCATACGATCAAGTCGCACCACCACGTCGGCGGGCTGCCCGAGACGTTGCATCTCGCGCTTCTCGAGCCGCTACGCGAACT
>JAICVH010000635.1 GCA_025935435.1 Burkholderiales bacterium | reverse complement strand
GATCGTCGGTGGCGGCGACGGCGGTTCCGCCGAGGAGCTGTTGAAGCATCCGTCGATGCGCACGGTGACGATTGCCGAGATCGACGCGTCGGTCATCGACATTGCGCGCGAACATCTCGAAGCCGTACATCACGGTGCGCTCGACGATCCGCGCGTGAGCGTACGCGTCGGTGACGGTTTCCAGTTCGTTCGCGAAACGGACGAGATCTACGATCTGATCGTGCTCGATCTCACCGACCCGGGAGGCCCGTCGACCGAGCTCTACACGCCCGACTTCTACCGTGCGTGCGCCAGTCGGCTGACGCCAAGCGGCGCGATGACGATGCACATCGCGAGTCCGGTCGCGCATCCGATGCGGATCCGCGAAACGCTCGCCGACCTGCGACGCGCGTTCAGTCGGGTGACGCCGTATCTAACCTCGGTGCCGTTGTACGGTGGCCTGTGGATGATGGCGTGCTGCTCGGCGAATCTCGACCCGCGGGAGCAGTCGGCGATGGCGATCGATCTGCGCATTGCGCAGCGCAGGATCACCGGCCTTCAATACGTCAACGGCGAGACCTATCGCGCGGCGCTTGCGCTGCCGAACTTCGTTCGCGCGCTGGCCGCGTGACCTCCGACGCCGCAGTCGGCTGAATCCTCCCCCGCGTAGGCGGGCGCTTACGCAATTCAGCGGGTTCGTTGCCTTCCCGCCATCGGGTCGGCCGCGCATGATCGGGCTGTCATTGGAGGCCGGAACAGCGAGCGGAGGTGCCTTGAACGTCGTTCTTTCGGCCTGATCTATCGCCATGAACCGGGCCATTGCTGGTTGCCCGCCAGACCCGAGGACGCCATGACGCTCAAGCTAGCCGACACGATGCACGATGCCGACTTCGTCGTCATCGACGGCGTCGTCTTCGAGACCGAATACGTTCGCGTCCCCGACGAATTCACCGTCGCGGATGACGTCGTGCTCGAAGCGCGGCATGGCGAGACCGAACTCGAGTTCACGCAAGCCGATTTCGAGGAAGCCGAGCACGTCGCGGACGGTTTCTACCGACTTGCCCGGGGCCACTTGCTGCGCTTTCTGACGAGCGCAACCGTTCACTGATCCACGCGCCGAGGATCCAGGCGTTCACCGACCTGGGCGTCCCTCTCTTTGACCGGCTTCCGATAGGCACGTGTCGCACTCACGCGCAGGGCTGTTGACAGTTTTCCATATATGCGCATATGCTCATATGAATGAAGCCGCGCAAAGCGCGCGTGCGCGCGAGAGAACCGTCCCGCGCACCCGCTGACGAACTCGACGGCGTATTTGTGGCCGTTGCGCGTTATTTCGGCCTGCTGTCCGAACCGACGCGCCTTCGCATCCTCCACGCAATCTGCCAGCAGGAGCAGTCGGTTTCCGCGATCGTCGTGGCGACCGGCGCCACGCAGACGAACGTTTCGCGGCATCTCGCGCTGATGCATCAGGCGGGCGTCGTCAGCCGCCGTCGCGAGGGCAGCGTCGTCTATTACGGCGTCGCGGATCCGGAGTTCGTTTCGATCTGCCGCAGTGTCTGCGTGCAGATCGCGGGCCGCATCGACGCCGCCGCACCGCTGAAGCGCGACTTGCTCGGCTTTGCCGCGCAGACGCTCTGAATCCTGTTCATGGCGCGCTCGCGACAACCGGGACGCATACTGGCGGCGCCGCAATTGTCGACGCGCATCGACGACGCGGTACGCCGCCGGTTCCTGCAACGCGGCGCGGCGCTGACCGGAACGCTGGCGACCGCAGGTGCACTCGCGGCAGACGACCCAGCGCCGCCGTCGGAGCCGCCGTGGAGCCGCGCGCTGGGTGCGCCGATCCTCGCATCGCCCTACGGTGTTCCCGCGCGCTACGAAGCCGCCGTGGTGCGGCGGCAGAGTCCCGGCCTCACGCGCACCGCGCACTCGTCGGTGTCGTTCACGCCGCTGCAGAACCTGTTCGGAATCATCACGCCGTCGGGCGTTCACTTCGAGCGACACCACGCGGGCGTGCCCGACGTCCCGCCAGACCGCCACCGGCTGATGATTCACGGGCTGGTGCGCGAGCCGCGCATCTACACGATGGACGACATCGTGCGATTCCCG
>JAICVH010000167.1 GCA_025935435.1 Burkholderiales bacterium | reverse complement strand
CCGGTGAAAAGCTTGAGGGCCACCGACTCGATCGGCACCGTCGTCATGGCGAACAGGTAGACGAGCACGGTGAGGCCGAGCGAAATCGACACCGGCATTCCGGTCAGCATCAGGCCGAATAGCAGCGCGAAGATGATCCACGCGTTCGGAAGGGCGAGCCCGGCGAGCTTCAGCGCGACGGGGATGCCGATGATGGCGATCGGCAGCAGCCCTGGCCAGCGCGGCGCGTTGGGCGGTGCAATGACCGGCGCGACGGTACTCATCGCCGGCTCCCCGTCACCGGTGCCGGATGCAGGTCCGGGATCGACTCCAGGACTTCACCGAGGCCCTCGACGTGGGCCACGTCGTGGTGCGGCAGGTCGCCGGTGCGCCAGAACGAGACCGCCACCTGCAGGAACCGGAAGCACATCAGGTACGACCCCAACGGCACGCAAAGGTAGACGATCCATTTCGGCATTTCGAGATCGGGGGACACGGAGTCCGTGTGCGCGATGTCCCAGACGAACGTCGCGCCGAGCGTACCGACGATGCCGGTGAACAGCGCGCCGGCGAGCAGTCCGAACACCACGTACAGTCTTCGCGTATCGGGTGGGAGGCGATTGATCATCACGTCGACGCCGACGTGAATGCCGGTGCGCACGCCGTACGCGGCGCCGAACTTCGCCATCCAGACGAACATGTAGATGCAGAGCTCCTGCGCCCACGACAGGTCGATCCTGAGCAGCGCATCCTGCACGCCGGGAATCGGCAGACCGGCCGCATAGCGGTGCGCAACGGCGACGAAAATCAACAGCGTCGCAGCCGCCATCAGCACCGCAATCAGCACCTCTTCGAGTCGATCGAGCAGCTTCAGCATGCGTGATGCCTCCCGTCATGCCACTCCCGGCGAGCGATCAACAAAAACGCCACTGGCGGCGGGCAGGCCGGCAGTGGCGTCACGAATCGAATCCTGGAGACGTCGCGTCAGGGCTTGAAGCCCGTTTCCTTGTACACGAGCTGCAACGTGTCCTTGCCAACGCGCGATTCGTTGTCCTTGTGCACGGCGAGCGCCGCCTTCTTCCAGGCTTCCTTCTCGGCGGGCGTCAGCGTGACGATCTCGGTCTTGCCCGATGCCTTGATCGCGGCGAGGGCGTCGTCGTTTTCCTTCTTGGCGATGTCGTTCGCGAATTTGGTCGCATCTTTCATCGCGCCTTCGAGCGTCTTGCGGATGTCGGCGGGCAGCCCGTCCCAGAACTTCTTGTTGACGATGACCGCGTACTCGATGACGCCGTGATCGGTCATCGTCAGGTACTTCTGCACCTCGTGCATCTTCTGCGTGAAGAAGTTGGACGGCGTGTTCTCCTGGCCGTCGACAACGCCGGTCTGCAGCGCCTGATAGACCTCGGAGAACGCCATGACCTGCGGCAAGGCGCCGAACGCCTTCATCTGATCGCCCAGGACCTTCGACGACTGGATGCGGAACTTGAGGCCCTTCATGTCGTCGGGCTTGCGCAGCGGCTTGTTCGCGCTCATTTCCTTGAAGCCATTGTCCCAATAGGCGAGGCCCGTGATGCCCTTCGACTCGAGCTTCTTGAACAATCCCTGACCGACCGGACCTTCGGTGACCTTGTGCAGGTCGTCGTAGCTGTCGAAGATGTAGGGAATGTCGAAGATCTCGAACTCGCGCGCGCCAAGCGGTCCGAACTTGGACACCGACGGCGCCAGCATCTGCACGCTGCCAAGCTGCAGCGCTTCCATCTCCTCGCCATCCTTGAACAGCGCGCTGTTTGGATAAACCTCGACCTTGACCTTGCCGCCGGTCCGCTCCTCGGCGAGCTTCTTGAACTGCTCGGCACCCTTGCCCTTCGGCGTATTGACGGCGACGACATGGCTGAACTTGATGACGATCGGCTGCTGGGCGAACGCGCCGGGGCTCGCCAGGGCGAGCGCAGCACAGAGCGCGGTGAGGGTGTTGAGCTTCATCGATTCCTCCGGAACTGGGATGCGCGGGCGGCTGCCCCGACGTCCCAAGGTTGTAATGACAGGCGCCGATTAGGCTCGGCGTCGCCTCGTTTTGTCAACGACGAAGGTCAATGATGCCACGGCGGGGTCAACACCGGGCGGATGGTGGTCCGATGCCGCGCGCCGTTGTCGGTGTGCCACGGCGCTGAGCTACTGCGGCGCCGACGCGTGCCAGCCGATGACGAGCGCCGGCTCACCCCGCTCGGCGGCAAACGCGGCATCGATGCCGAGCGGCGCGACGGCTGCCAGCGACTCATTGCAGTACACGCGGGGCACCGCCTGCCGCTCCCAGCGCGGGACGCCCGCTTCGCGCAGCAGGTCAGCGACCTGTCGCCGCGCCGCTCGTCCAGCCGGTTGCAGCCGCTCGCCGGGGGCGCCGCTGCGAATGGTGATCGCGCAACCGGCAAGGTGTCGGGTTGCGATGCCGTTGCCATAACCGCGGACGAGTCGCAGGGTTCCGTGCGGAAGTTCGATCGCCTCGGTGCCGTACCAGTCGAACCGGTACGCCGGCAATGGCACGCGGTGCACGACGACGCGGCCACGATGAACGCCGATTTCCGCACCGTGATGCCCGATGGCGATGCGAGCGTCCGCACCGGCGTTCACCAGCTGCTGCAGCATTTGCGCGAGCCGGGCGGTGGACGGTGCGGCCAGCCCGCGTTCGCGCAGGAACCAGCGCAACAGGTTTCGCGCGCGGCGTGCATCGAGCGTCGCCAGCGCGCCTCGGTCGAGCGTCGTGCCGTCGTAAGCCGCCAGCGCGTCGATGCGGGCGAGATCGTCGAGCAGCGACGCCGCATCGGCCTGCAGCGCGGCGGCACGCAGCAGCGTCGATGGATATCCCGGTGCGATGCGGCGTAGCGCCGGAACGACTTCTTGCCGTAACGCGTTACGTCGATAACGTGTATCGGCGTTCGAATCGTCTTCGACGTAACGATAGGCGATGCGGTGCGCGTACGCGTCGATCTGGTCCCGCGAGAAGCGAAGCATCGGCCGCAACCACCAGATGCGTCCGTCGAAGCGCGCGGCCGGCATTCCGGCGAGGCCGCGCGGTCCCGCGCCGCGAAAGAGTTGCAACAACGTCGTTTCCGCCTGGTCGTCGGCGTGATGTCCGAGCAGAATCGCGGCGACGCCGTGCGCATCCGCCAGATCGGACAATGCGGTGTAGCGCGCGTTGCGCGCGGCGGCTTCGACGCTCGTGCGCGACGCGGACGCCACGCGGACCGTTTCCGCGTGAAACGCGATACCGTGGGCGGCGCACAAGCCGCGCGAAAACTTGGCCCACGTGTCGGCGTGCTTCGACAGTCCGTGATTGACGTGGAATGCAATCATTTCGACGCGCGCGGCCTCGACGATTTCGAGGGCGGCGTGAAACAGCGCGACCGAATCGCGCCCCCCGGAGAGCGCGATCGCGACGCGGCCGCCTTGCGGCAGCGCACGCACGAGCGCGTCCGCAACCGCGGCGGGCAACGCCTTGCGGCCTTTGGCAGCGCCGTCGCGGGTGTCCGATCTGCCCGCGCCCGGTGCACGGTCACCCGGTGGAGATCTCCTTGTAGCGGCCATACGCGAGGATCTTGTCTTCGCGCGCTTCGAGCAGCGCGTCGATCGATTGCTCCTGCAGTTGCCGCAGCGCCTCGGTCAACGCCTTGCGCAGCGTCACGATCATCGCGGCGTGATCGCGATGCGCGCCACCGAGCGGCTCGTTGACGACCTTGTCGACGAGCCCGAGCTGCTTCAGCCGAGCCGCCGTGATGCCGAGCGTTTCGGCGGCTTCGGCCGCGTGGTCGGCGGATTTCCAGAGAATCGACGCGCAGCCTTCCGGTGAAATCACCGAATACGTCGCGTATTGCAGCATCAGCGTGAGGTCGCCGATCGCGATGGCGAGCGCACCGCCCGAGCCTCCTTCTCCGATCACGGTGACGATGATCGGTACGCGCAAGCCGGCCATTTCATACAGGCTGCGGCCGATCGCCTCGGATTGCCCCCGTTCCTCGGCGCCGATTCCCGGGTACGCACCGGGCGTATCGACGAACGTGAACAACGGTACGCCGAATTTTTCCGCGAGCTTCATGAGCCGCAGCGCCTTGCGATAACCCTCGGGTCGCGGCATGCCGAAATTGCGATGGATCTTTTCCTTGGTGTCGCGCCCCTTCTGCTGACCGAGCACCATGCAGGGAATGCCGTTGAAGCGCGCGAGCCCGCCGATGATCGCCGGGTCTTCGGCGTACGAGCGATCACCGTGCAGTTCGTGAAAATCCGCGAACAGGCTGCCGATGTAATCCTGCGTGTACGGACGCTGCGGATGGCGCGCGACCTGTGCGATCTGCCACGCGCTCAACTTGCTGTAGATGTCGCGCGTGAGTTGCTGGCTCTTCTTGGTGAGCCGCGTGATCTCGTCGGAAATGTCGACCGCGGAGTCCTCGTGCACGTAGCGCAGCTCGTCGATCTTTTGCTGCAGCTCGGCGATCGGCTGCTCGAAATCGAGGAACGTCTGCTTGACCGGCATAGGCAGATTCTAGCGCCCCGTCGCCGCTACGCGAAGTCGACGTCCGCATCGCGGCCCATCGCCGATGCGATCGCCGCGAAGTCGTCGCGCGGCACGCGCGCGAGGCCGAAACGGAACGCGGCACCCCAGTTGGCCTTGCTGCGAATGAATGTCAGGTGCTCGAGCAGCGGCTTGATCGGCGCGGGCGTTGCGTCGAAATAATCGGCAGGGCGCCGAAACGCCTGCGTGGCGTCGGGCGCTTGCGCCTCGTAGATCGGGCCGTCGGCGACGCGTCCGATCGCGGTGAACGCCTGCAGCACGCTGCCCCGCGGGTACGTGGCACGCGGCGAATAGAACGCAAAGCCGTCGCCCGGCTGCAGTCGCTCGAGCGGGCCGGCTTTGCCGTGATTCAACTGCACGAAACCGTCGGTCACGGCGGTTTCGACGTCATCGTGCGATGCAACGCCAATCCAGTAGCGGCGTTCGGCCATGAGCGGCTCCCGGCGAAGAGTTTGAACGCCGTCGATCCTGCGACGCGCGCGACGCACGCGCCATCGGACAAACGGATGAGGCGGCTCCTTATAATCATCGCTTCGAACACGAAGACGCGGGAGTTCGCTACGCATGAACGCGCATCGGATCGCCGTCATACCGGGCGACGGCATCGGCAAGGAAGTCGTTCCCGAAGGGCTGCGCGTGCTGGAGGCGGTGGCGGCGCGTTTCGGAATCGCATTCGAATTCGCGCACTTCGACTGGAGCTGCGACTATTACGCGCGAACCGGTCGGATGATGCCCGAGGACTGGTTCGAGACGTTGTCGCCGTTCGAAGCGATCTTTTACGGTGCCGTCGGGTGGCCTGCGACCGTACCCGATCACGTCTCGCTGTGGGGCTCGCTGATTCAGTTCCGCCGCCGCTTCGATCAGTACGTGAACCTGCGTCCCTGTCGGCTGATGCCGGGTATCGCGACGCCGCTCGCGCAAAGAAAGCCCGGCGACATCGACTTCGTCGTCATTCGCGAGAACACGGAAGGCGAGTACTCGTCGGTCGGCGGCCGGCTGTTCGAGGGCACCGAGCGTGAGATCGTATTCCAGGAATCGGTATTCACGCGCAAGGGCGTCGACCGCATCCTGAAGTACGCGTTCGAACTTGCGCGCACACGCCCGCAACGTCACGTGACGTCGGCCACCAAATCGAACGGCATATCGATCACGATGCCGTACTGGGACGAGCGTTTTCGCGCGATGGCTGCGCACTATCCGGACATCCGCACCGACCAATATCACATCGACATCCTGACTGCGCATTTCGTGCAGCGGCCGCAGATCTTCGACGTCGTCGTCGGCTCCAATCTGTTTGGCGATATCCTGTCCGATCTCGGGCCGGCAGTGTGCGGCACGATCGGCATCGCCCCGTCGGGCAACATCAACCCCGAGCGCGCGTTTCCATCGCTGTTCGAACCGGTGCACGGTTCGGCACCGGACATCGCGGGGAAGGGCGTCGCGAATCCGATCGGGCAGATCT
>JAICVH010000503.1 GCA_025935435.1 Burkholderiales bacterium | reverse complement strand
GCTACGCATGGGCCGACATCGTCGTGTGTCGTGGTGGCGCACTCACTGTCGCCGAACTCGCGGCGGTCGGACTGGGCGCCATCATCGTGCCGCTGCCCGGCGCGATCGCCGACGAACAATCGGCGAATGCGCGCTTCCTGCTCGATGCAGGTGGTGCGATCGTGTTGTCGCAGGCGGAATTGACGAGTGCCGAAGCGCCGCTTGCCGGCATTCTCGGTGCCTTGTCGCGAAGCGATGCGCTGACGATGGCCGTCAACGCGTACCGCGTCGGCAAGCGGGATGCGGCCGATCGCGTCGCCGACGCGTGCATTGCCCTGGCGGATGCGCGATCGCCGAAGCAGGGCGATTCATGAAGCACAAGGTCAAGCGTGTGCACTTCGTGGGCATTGGCGGCGCTGGCATGAGCGGTATCGCCGAAGTGCTCGCGACGTTGCGCTACCACGTTTCCGGTTCCGATCTGATCGAAAGTGCGGCAACGCGCCGGCTTCGCGCAGTGGGTGTCGACATTGCGATCGGACACGGTGCAGCCAACGTCGAGGGCGCCGACGCGGTCGTCGTATCGACGGCCGTCTCGCACGACAACCCCGAAATCGTCTATGCGCGCGAGCGCGGCATTCCGATCGTGCCGCGCGCGCTGATGCTCGCGGAGCTCATGCGGTTGAAGCAAGGCATCGCAGTCGCCGGCACGCATGGCAAGACGACGACGACGAGCCTGATCGCGTCGGTGCTCGCCGAAGGCGGCCTCGATCCCACGTTCGTCATCGGCGGCCGCTTGCTCGCCGCGGATGCGCACGCCCGACTCGGCAGCGGCGATTTCCTGGTCGCCGAGGCCGACGAGTCCGATGCGTCGTTTCTCTACTTGACGCCGGTGGTGGCGGTCGTGACCAACATCGACGCCGACCACATGGAGACCTACGGGCACGACTTCGGCAAGCTGACACGGGCCTTCGTCGACTTCGTCCAGCGCCTGCCCTTCTACGGGGTCGCCGTGCTGTGCGTCGACGATCCGCACGTGCGCGCAGCGTTGCCGCAAATCGCGAAACCCGTCGTCACCTACGGGCTCGCCGAAGACGCCCAGTTGCGCGCCGTCGACGTGACGAACGCGGGCGGCCGCATGCGCTTCGTCGCACAAGGGCAATCATCAACGCTGCCGATCGAGCTCGCGCTCGCCGGCGTCCACAACGTGCAGAACGCACTCGCAGCGATTGCGGTCGGACGCGAAGTTGGCGTCGGCGATGCCGCGATTGCGCGCGCGCTCGCCGAATTCAAGGGCGTAGGCCGGCGCTTCCAGCGTTACGGCGACATTGCGCTCGCCAAAGGCGGCACGTTCACGCTGATCGACGATTACGGACATCATCCGGCCGAGATGGCAGCGACGCTCGCGGCCGCGCGCGACAGTTTTCCGGGACGGCGCGTCGTGCTGGTGTTCCAGCCGCATCGCTATACGCGGACGCGGGACCTGTTCGAGGATTTCGTGCGCGTGCTTTCGACGGCCGATGCGCTCGTGCTCGCGGATGTCTATCCGGCGGGCGAAACGCCGATCGTCGCGGCCGACGGCCGGGCGCTGGCGCGCGCGATCCGCGTTGCAGGTCGCGTCGAACCGGTATTCGTCGAGGCGGTCGCCGATCTGGCTCCGACAATCCACGACGTTGCGCGCGATCGCGACGTCGTCGTCACGATGGGAGCCGGCTCGATCGGCGGCGTGCCGTCACAACTGGGAGCGCTCGCATGATGATGCACGAGCCGCTCGCCTTTGTCGGACTGCGCGGAACACTGGCACGCAACGCACCGCTTGCACGGCATACGAGCTGGCGCGTCGGTGGCAACGCTGACTTGCTGTACACGCCCGCGGACCGTGACGACCTTGCCGTATTCGTGCGCAGCTTGCCTCCCCACGTCCCGATGACGGTCGTCGGGCTGGGCAGCAACGTCCTCGTGCGCGATGGCGGAATCCGCGGCGCCGTCGTCCTGCTGCACAACCCCGGCGCCGCGCTTGCAGTAGCCGACGGCCTCGTCTTTGCAGACGCCGGTGTCGCGAGTCCGAAGCTTGCGCGGTTTGCGGCGCTGCGTGGCTGCGCGAATGCCGAATTCCTCGCAAGCATTCCCGGCACCGTCGGCGGTGCGCTGGCGATGAACGCCGGCTGCTACGGCGGCGAAACATGGACCCATGTCGCGCGTGTCCAGACGTTGTCGCGCAACGGCGGTTTCACCATCCGGACACCCGCCGACTACACGATCGGCTATCGCACCGTCCGGCGTCATGACGGTGGCGCCATCGACGAGATTTTCACGGCCGCCTGGTTTCGTTTTCCGATTGGCGATCCAACGGCAGCACGCGCGCGGATCAAGGCGCTGCTTGACAAGCGCATTGCGACGCAGCCGCTGGCACTACCGAACGCGGGCAGTGTGTTCCGCAACCCGGCCGGCGATCACGCGGCGCGCCTCATCGAGGCGTGCGGTTTGAAAGGTCTTGCGGTCGGTGGTGCCCAGGTGTCGGAGATGCATGCGAACTTCATCGTGAATGCGCAGCGCCGGGCCACCGCCGCCGATATCGAGCAACTGATCGGCCACGTTCGTGACGTCGTGCGCACGCGCACGGGCATCGACCTCGAGCCGGAGGTGCGCGTGCTCGGCGAAGCGGCGCATCAAGGACCAACGCTATGAGCGCGACGCCGACCCAGTCCGTCGCGACCGAGTTCGGCAAGGTGGCCGTGCTGCTCGGTGGCCCGTCGGCCGAGCGTGAAATTTCGTTGCTCTCCGGCAATGCCGTGCTGAAGGCCTTGCGCGAACAGGGCGTCGACGCGCATCCGTTCGATCCCGCG
>JAICVH010000186.1 GCA_025935435.1 Burkholderiales bacterium | reverse complement strand
TTCGCCGCGCGCACTGAGGGACCATAGCGGATTGATCGGTCGCCAGTAAGCGCCGCGCACAATCAGCCGCTGGAAACTGCGCGTCGAGGCGCCGGGAACACCTACACCGGCCTGCGCGAGCGCAATCCAGCCGCGCGTTGGCGCTGCAAGATCATCGACGCGGCGCCACGCGCGTTCGATATCCATGTAGAGCGCACGCGCGTTAGACGCAGGCAGCCCTTCGGGTCGCTGCCGGTCCGCGTAGAACGCCGCCCCGTATTGCCACTGATTCCGCTCGTCGAGCGAGCTCATCCGTACGCCGGCAACGGCGGCCTGCGTTTCGAGGCCGCTGATGTCCGTGCGCTCGATGCGGGCGAACGTCGTCTGCGACCATCCGTTCGCGGTCGGCGGTCGTACAAACCGTATCGATGCATTCTGCAGGTTCGACTCCAGGCGCGCGTCGACGTACATCTGCAGCGCGTGGCCATTGAGATCGACGTCGCGGTAACTCACATTGCCGCGAAATGCCGTGTCGGTCGAATAGCCGAGCCCTGCTTCAATTTTTTTGGGCGGCGCTTCGATGACGGAAACGTGCACGGGCGCGTCGGCCGCCTTCGCTGGATCCGTATCGATCGCCGCGTGCACGCTCGCAAAATACCCTGTGCCGTTCAACCGGCGCACGAACTGGTCGAGTTCGGCGATCGAATAGCGGTCGCCGGCCTTGCGCGTTCGGTAATGGCGTACGAGATCGGCGGGATACCGTGACAGTCCTTCGATGTCGAGATCGCCGACATGGAATACGGGACCGCTGTCGATCGTCACCTGCAGGTCGACGGTGTTGGTTTCGGGATCGACGAGCGCCTCGCTCGATAACAGTTTCGCGGCAGCGAACGCATTGCCTGCCAGCGTCCTGACGGCCTGTGTTTTAGCGGCGATCCACGCGGGCTGGCGAAATGGCGCGTCGGGTGCGAGCGGCCATTCGCGCTTGACGTTCTCGATGGTTGCGGCACCGGCCGCGTCGGCTTTCGCAGGCCCTTCGACGTCGATGTTCGCGTGTGCGACGCGCGTCTGCGGACCCGTATTCACGTCGACATGGACCGTCCATGGCGTCGTCGCACGGTCAACCGCGATGTCAACCCGCGCGGAAAAAAAGCCCTCCGTTGCGGCCGCTTCCTTCGCCTGATCGTTCGCCTGTCGGACGAGTGCGTCGAACAGGCTCGACGTCATGTCTTCGTACGTTTGCCAACGGACGAGATCGACGCTCGCGGATAGCGTGTCGCGCAGCGATGCGGGTGCGTCGATGACGACGCGATAACGCAACGCTTCCGCGTGTTGCGCGGAAGACGTCGCGGCGGTGCTTGGAGATGCTTCGGGTGGGGACGCGTCAGCGAACGCCGCGGCGTTCGCGATCAGCAGGGGCAGCGCCAGCAGTAGTCGTGCGCGGCGTCGATGCGCTGCTCGGGACCGCGCCGTCATCCGCCTTCACCGCGGTGTTCGTCGGCGCATCGTACGGAGCCAGGTTGTCCGACAGCGGCAACGGATTGCGTGTAGCCCACGTGACACCGATGGCCGTTCGTTCGAGCCTGATCCGCTTCGGCGCCTCGATCGGCGGTTGATTCAACGAAGTCGGAAAATTCCAATCGATGAGCTCGAACGGGGTGTCGCCCCACAGTCCATCGGATGCGCGCGAATACGCGTAATCGGTGCGTGGGTCACGGAGCGCACATCCGGTCAACAGCGCGAGACCAGCCGCTCCGACCAGCATGATGCCAGCAAGGCGTTTCACGAGACCTCCTGTCATTGTCGAAGGGCGCCCAAGTGCCGGATTTGGTGGGCGCACCGCATCGGGCCCAGTCTACCGGCGCGGCTCGTGATGGAGGTAGCGCACGTGGACGCGCGGCGATATGTCGGTGGCATGATTGCAACAAAGCGCCGTTCATCGGCGAACGTTCGTACGTTTCGCCCACCCGCTTGCCTCTAAGCTTGTAAACGACTTGTAAATCATACGCTAAGCCATTAATCCACAAGCAATATCGTGCTGTTGCGTTTTTTGTCTAACTCGTTGTTACGGAACCGGAAAACCCGTTGACCCTGCCCAGGAATCCCACGTATAGTTCGCCCGAGTGGTAAAAAGTGGGACAAAGTGGGGCCTCAGAGCGTCTGAACGGCGTCGCAAGCGATCCGTAACTGAGTACTCACTCCGGACACAGCGGGGGTGGGAGTGGCAGTCGGTGTTGACGGCTTCACGGAGAGCCCGGCGGACGACAGCGGCGGCCAGAGCCCCCTGTTTCGCGGCGTGTCCGAACTCGTCCTGGACGCAAAGGGGCGCATCGCGGTCCCCGCCCGCCATCGCGACGGTCTGGCCGCCGGCAGCAACGGACATTGCGTGGTGACGGCGGACCACGGTGGCTGCCTCCTGATCTACCCCAGGCAAACGTGGGAGCCAATCCAGGCGCGGTTGATGTCGCTTTCGTCATTCGACGACCGCATCCGCAGCATCCAGCGGTTGCTCGTCGGCCACGCGGACGACGTCGAGATCGATGCGGCCGGCCGCATTCTGGTACCACCCGCTTTGCGCCGCTATGCCGGTCTGGACAAGCGCGTCGTGCTCGTGGGGCAGGGGCAGAAGCTCGAACTGTGGGACGAAGCCAAGTGGCAGGCGCAGGTCGCGCAGACGATCACCTTCTCCGGCGGCTTGCCGGCCGGTCTCGAGGGGCTGAGCCTCTGACGCCAGCGGGATGCGGAACGCAAGCGATGTGCGACATGTCCCGGTGCTCCTCGAAGAATCGATCGCCGCACTCGCGATCCGGGCGGATGGCGTCTATGTGGACGGCACCTTCGGACGCGGCGGACACACGCGCGCCATGCTGGCCCGTCTTGGACCAACCGGACGCGTCATCGCGATCGATCGCGATCCGGACGCCGCGGTCGTCGGGACCGCGATCGAGGATCCGCGCTTCACGTTCCGCCGCGCCTGGATCTCCGAATTACCCCAGGTGCTCGACGCGATCGGTGTCCCGACGATCGACGGCGCGTTACTCGATCTCGGCGTGTCGTCGCCGCAACTCGACGATCCAGCGCGGGGATTTTCCTATCGCTTCGACGGCCCGCTCGACATGCGCATGGATCCGTCGCGCGGCGAAAGTGCGGCCGATTTCATCGTGCGCGCCACCGTGCACGAACTGACGAAGGTGATCCGCGACTATGGTGAGGAACGGTTTGCTCAATCGATTGCAAGAGCAATTGCGAAGGCTCGCGAGATCGAACCGATCGACTCGACACGCCGGCTCGCACGCGTCGTTGCGCAAGCCGTCGGCGCGCGCACGCGGGGTGATTGGCATCAGGATCCGGCCGCGCGAACGTTCCAGGCCCTTCGGATTGCGGTGAATCGCGAGTTGGACGAAGTGTCTGCAGCCTTGCCCTTGCTGACTCAGCGCCTTGCCACGGGCGGGCGCCTCGCGGTGATCAGCTTTCATTCGCTCGAGGATCGAATCGTCAAGCGCTTCTTCGCATTCGCGTCGCGTCCATTCGGAGGCGATCCTCGACTTGCGCGTGCGCCGATTCGCGACGCCGCGCTGCCGCCGGTTCCGCTGGCAAGCGTAGGGCGCGCGATCAAGCCTTCGACCGACGAATCGACACGCAACCCGCGCGCGCGCAGTGCCGTGTTGCGGGTCGCGGAACGTACGCCGCATCCGCTGCCGGCCGATTGGCCCCGTGGGTGGGACTGGGCCGCGGCATGACGCGTATCAACGTCCTGTTGCTCTGCGTGCTTATCGGCTGCGCGTTATCGCTGGTGACGTCGCGACACCAGGCGCGCCGGCTGACCATCGAACTCGAGCGCGAGCAGTCGCGCGCCCGCCAATTCGATGTCGAATACGGTCAGTTGTCGCTCGAGCAGTCCACGTGGGGCATGCCCGCGCGCGTGGAAAAGGTCGCGCACGAGTCGATGCGAATGCAATTGCCGGCGTCGTCGCGCGTCGAGGTCGTCGAGGCAGAGGTGGCGAAGTGATGTCTTTCGCGACGTCGCTTCGCGCGGGTCCCGCCACGCGGGCACGCAAAAACGTTCCGCCGCCGGCCGAGCTTCCACGGATGCGCGCGGTCGTGCTGTTCGGAGCCGTTGGCGCGCTGTTCGTCGTGCTTCTCGCGCGTTCCCTGTATTTGCAGTGGGTCGAGAACGACTTTCTGCAGGGCCAGGGTGCCGCCCGGTTTTCGCGAGAAATCGAAGTGCCGGCGCATCGCGGCCGCATCGTCGATCGGCACGGCGATGCACTCGCGATCTCGACTCCGGTCAAATCATTGTGGGTGTTTCGAGACAAGGTCGAGGCGTCGCCCGACCAGTTGCGCAAGCTCGCTCGCGTGCTCGACACGACGCCGCAGCAGCTGTCCACGCGGCTGCATGGCGACGGCGAATTCGCGTTCGTGGCCAAGCAGCTCGCGCCGGAAACCGCCGAGCGCGCGCTGGCGCTTGGCATCCAAGGACTGAATGAGCAGAACGAATATCGCCGCTACTACCCGGGCGGCGAAGTGACTGCGCAGATCATCGGTTTCACCGGTGACAAGGACGCCGGCCAGGAAGGCATTGAGCTCGCACAACAGCCGTGGCTCGGAGGAACGCCTGGAAGTCGGCGCGTCATCATCAATCGTCGCGGCGAAATCGTCGAGGACGTCGCAGCGATTCGCGCGCCGCAGGCGGGACGCGACCTCGCGCTTTCGATCGACTCGCGCATCCAGTACCTCGCCTTTCGCGAATTGCAGGCGGCGATCGAGCGCAACAAGGCGAAGGCGGGTGGACTCGTCGTCATCGATGCGCGCAGCGGCGAAATTCTCGCGCTCGCGAACTCGCCGACGTACAACCCCAATCGACGGGACCGGATCGCGCGCGAAAAGATGCGCAACCGCGCGCTGACCGATACGTTCGAGCCCGGGTCGACGATGAAACCGTTCACGATCGCAGCGGCCATCGAAGCGGGCAAGGTACGACCGGATTCGGTGATCCATACCGAAGCAGGCGAGCTCACGATCGGCAAGAACACGATCCACGACGCGCACCGGGCAGGACCGCTGACCGTCGAGCAGGTCATCCAGAAATCGTCGAACGTCGGCGCCGCGCGCATCGCGTTGTCGCTCCCTGCGGAAACGCTGTGGCGGATGTTCTCGGAAGCGGGCTTCGGGACGTTACCGTCGACCGGATTTCCCGGCGAGGTGGCGGGGCGCTTGCGGCCGCCGAAAACCTGGAAGCCGATCGAACAGGCCACGATGTCGTACGGACATGGGCTGTCCGTCAATCTCGTGCAGCTTGCACGCGCTTACACAGTGTTCGCCGATGACGGCGAACTGAAACCTGTCGGCCTCTTCAAGACCGATGGCGCGGTGGCGGGACGGCCGATCCTGTCGCCGAAGACCGCACGCGCGGTGCGCCACATGCTCGAGCTCGCCACGTTGCCGGGCGGAACGGCGCCGCAGGCGCAAGTCGCCGGCTATCGGGTGGCGGGCAAGACCGGAACCGCGCGCAAGATCGAAGGACGCGAATACACGCGCAAGTACGTCGCGTCGTTCGTCGGCATGGCGCCCGCATCGGATCCGCGGCTGATCGTTGCCGTGATGATCGACGAGCCGTCGGGCGGTGACTACTACGGGGGCAGCGTCGCGGGCCCCGTGTTCTC
>JAICVH010000175.1 GCA_025935435.1 Burkholderiales bacterium | reverse complement strand
GCGATCCGTGCCGCCTTGTCGAACTCCTTCGGATTCGGCGGCACCAACGCGACGATCGCCTTTCGTGCGGTGAACTGACCGGTGTCGCTGATCGTTCAGAAATACGGCGGAACGTCGGTCGGCACGGCGGAGCGCATTCGCAACGTCGCGAAGCGTGTCGCCAGGTTCCATCGCGACGGGCATCAGCTGGTGGTCGTCGTTTCGGCGATGGCGGGGGAGACGAACCGGCTGCTTGCCCTGACCAAGGAACTTTCGGCGAACCCGGACCCACGAGAAGTCGACGTCGTCGCCGCAACGGGCGAGCAGGTGACGATTGGGCTCCTGGCCATCGCGCTGCGCGAAATGGGTGTTCAGGCGCGAAGCTATACCGGTGCGCAGGTGCGCATTCTGACCGACAACGCGCACACGAAGGCGCGCATTCTCGAGATCGACGAAGCGCGGATTCGCGACGATCTCGCGAAGGGGTTGGTCGTTGTCGTCGCAGGCTTTCAGGGCGTCGACAAGGAAGGCAACGTCACTACGCTCGGACGGGGCGGTTCCGACACGTCGGGCGTTGCACTCGCCGCTGCACTCAAGGCGGACGAGTGCCAGATCTATACGGATGTGGATGGGGTGTACACAACCGATCCGCGCATCGTGCCCGAGGCGCGGCGGCTCGAGCGGATCACGTTCGAGGAAATGCTGGAGCTCGCGAGCCAGGGCTCGAAGGTGCTGCAGATCCGGTCGGTGGAGTTCGCGGGCAAGTACATGGTGCGCCTGCGGGTGCTGTCGTCGTTCGAAGATGCCGATGCGGCGTCGACCGGCACGCTCATCACTTACGAGGAAGACGACGACATGGAACAGGCGATCATTTCCGGCATCGCGTTCAATCGGGATGAAGCGAAGATCTCGGTGATGGGCGTCGAGGACCGTCCCGGCATCGCATACGCGATCCTCGGTCCGATCGCCGCTGCGAACATCGACGTGGACATGATCGTTCAGAACATAGGCGCGTCGGGGCACACCGATTTTTCATTCACCGTCAATCGCAGCGAGTATCAAAAGGCGCTCGGTGTACTGAACGCGGAACGCGACCGCAAGCACTTCGAAGCAAGGGAAATCATTGGCGACAATCGGATCGCGAAGGTGTCGGTCGTTGGAATCGGGATGCGATCGCACGTCGGACTTGCGTCGAAAATGTTCAAGGCGCTCGCAGGCGAGGGCATCAACATCCAGATGATCTCGACGTCCGAGATCAAGATCGCCGTCGTGATCGACGAGAAATACCTCGAACTCGCCGTGCGCGTGCTGCACAAGGCGTTCGAGCTGGAGAAGGGTCCCGACGCGGCGTGATGGTAAAGTAGGCTCGCGAGCCGCGATGCATGCGGTCGCGGCGACCGTGCACGGTGCGGTCGATGCAGTCGCCAAGTATGGAGACGTGGCCGAGTGGTCGAAGGCACTCCCCTGCTAAGGGAGCATACGGGCCAAAACCTGTATCCAGGGTTCGAATCCCTGCGTCTCCGCCAATTTTCGACGGTCTGTTCCGGACAGATAGGTGACAGTCCGTACCTAAGACATCGGTAACAACCTCGGCCGAACGGGTTGTTCAGGGGTTGCAGGGTCTTCTGCTTCAGATCGATGTAGCCAAGATCGTAATGCATGAAGCTTTACGATCGAGATGCCCTCATCGAACTCCTTGATACCTACACGCTGGCCGCAAGCACCGCTTTGAAGTCAAAGCATTTCGTTCAACAGGTAATACATGTTGTCGATCAGCCGATGACCGAGACCCCGCTTGGACCAAGCATCGAGCTTGATTTCATTGCACCGGGATACGTACTTCTCAAAAATAGCATCCAGTTGCTGTGCCGTCGCGCGATCGCTGATGCCCAGCGATATTTCGTCATTGGTCTCGAACGACCGATCGTCGAAATTCGTCGATCCGATCGCACTCCACGCGCCGTCCACCGTCATTACCTTTTGGTGGAGTAACGTGTGGGGATACTCGAAGAGCCGCACGCCGCATCTCAAAAGTTTCTCGAAATTGCGATGTCCCGCGTGCTGCACCATCGGATTGTCGGACCCGCCCGTCGAGGGCATCATCACGCGCACATCGACGCCGCGTTTGACGGCAGCACCAAAGGCATCGATCGCGTCGGGCTCCGGGATGAAATAGGGGTTCTGGATCCATATCCGCTCACGCGCGAGGCAAATCGCCGTGTGGTGAAGGATTTTGACGGCCGGCGCCGAATTTTCCGGCTTCACGTACGCGGCGTGTATCGTGACGTCGCCCGTCCTTTGGGGATCCGGAAACACGCTGGCCCCTAGAAACAGCTCTCCCGTTTCGCCCGCCCAGTTCTCGCTAAACGCCGACTGCACGACGTTCACGATGGGTCCTGTCAACCGCACGCTTAAGTCGGCGACATGGCTCTTGTCCTCGGCGTCGCCGAGCCATGTGTCGACGATGCAGTGACCGCCCACGAATGCGACGCGACCGTCGATCACGACGAGCTTCCGATGGTCGCGCTCGTTCATGACTCCGATATTCTGAATGTGCCGGTGGTGATATTTGATCACCTTGCAGCCGGCGTCCTTCATCTGCCGCTCGGCGGCCTTGCCCATCTTGCTGCTTCCGGTGGCGTCGACCATCACGCGAACCTTGACGCCGGCACGCGCCTGCTTCGACAGCACGTTCGCGAGCCGATGCTCGAGCACACCCTCCTTCCACAAAAACGTCTCGAAGTGGACGGTATGCTTCGCGCGGCCGATCTCGTCGATGAGTACGTCGAAATAAGCGCCGTTTTGATGAATCTCGACCGTGTTGCCGTCGATCGCGGTCGCGAGCGTCAGTCCGGCGAGAGATGCAGTGAGCTTGTCGATCGGTGCATCGCACTCGATGTGCAAATCCGGATCTTTATGACGTTTGATTGACCAGATGACCAGGCCTTGAAGAACAACGGCGAGAACGAGCAGCGCCAGAATTATTATCGGCACTGCGGTCGAGTCCATTAGCGTCGCCAGAGACATGACAGTTCATTCTCCAGCGGCCGTGTCTGCGCCGCGCGTTTGCTCGTTAGAGGGGGAACGGGGGCGACTCGGAGTAACGACTTGGGCTCGAGCCGAGCACGAAGGACCTACGCCGGCGACTCTCGCGTCGCCTGCACGATCGTTTCGAACACCGCCGACACTTCGTCCGCACCAAGCGAGGAGTCGTCGGTCACGAGCGCGATCCATGCGGGGTGACAGCCCGTGCCCATCAACCTGTGCCATCCGTGCGCGACACGGAGCGCGAGCTTCGAGTCGGTCGTGAAATCGCCGATGCGGTAGGTGAAATACGTGTGCTGCACAAGCGAGCTCTTTTCACGCTGCCACGCAGTATGAACCACTCGCAAACAGTCGGTGTTGCGACATCCCACCTCGTGTCGAACCCATTTTTCGCGCCACGTACCGCCGATCTGGGGAGCGAGTCGCGGTTGCTGCAACTTCGCTGCGGACGACAAGCCTTCGACGACGATCACGCGCACGTTCCGATCTTCACCGTGATAAACCACCTCAACGGATTGACTGGTAAGGGCCTCATCGACCGACCACCCGGTTGGCAATGCGACGAGGTCCCAATCGAGGATGCGTTTCGGAAACATGCTGAGGTCGTGGCCTCGCGGTGATCGATGCACGTCGGTCTGAAACGCGTTTGCGCCTCCGGTGATCACTAGCGCCGAAAGGCCGGCCGCGACCGGGGCAAGCCACCGGGGACCCGACCGTGGTTCGGGCGCTGGAGGGACGGTCGACGCTACCGAATCGGCTGGCAGCCGGTAGAGAGCGTAAAACAGCATCGCCAGCGCAAAAAACAATGCGATCCACTGCGCGGCGCCGTGCGCAGCGAGATCCATTTGCGAATCGCGTACCCAATCGATCGAGACGATCAAGTTGACGCGTACGACGTTCGACGTGAAGCCGAGGACCGCTCCGAACAGACACATCGCAGCGATCTTGTGAAACGACCGATACAACAGCAAACCGAAGCAGTAACCGAGAAACGAGGCCAGCATCACGAACGTGAGTCCGGCGCATTCGTCGATGACGATGTAACGATGGGTACCAATATGAATCACGAATCCGTCAACGCTGTGGGGCAGGCCGCTGATCATTGCAAAGACGCGCATCGATTCCAGCGTCAGCGACCGCAGAACGGGTGTCAGCACGTCATTCAACGGGAACATGAAAAACAGCAGCAGGAACACGGGAAGAAATCGGCGATAGCAGCGGCAGCCCAGTGTCGATAGGGCGACACCTTGCAACGCCAGAAGCAGCGCGAATTGCTGAACGGCGTCGATGTTCACCAGTTCACCAGCCGCATATAGCGCGGCGGCGGTCAACACGACAGGCATTCCGCTGAAATCGGGTTCCGCCTGCAACGGCGCGCGTGATGCGCGAAGGCGCCAACGAAAGCAGTAGACGAACGCCGGAACGACGAGCCACGCGAATTGGTAGGCTTCCGAGTTGCGCCATAGGGCAGTCAGTTGCAGTAGCGCAGGCCACATGGCGAACGTCATCAGAACGCATCCCGTTGCGCCTGCAATAAAGATTCGCGCGTCGCGTGAACTCATCCGAACCGCTCGCGCATTTGCGGTGGCGGCGACGGCCTCCGGGAGGCGTTCCGGGTACTCAAGACCACGCCTGAACAGGAGCGGCTGCATCAACACGCGAGCCAACCGAGTGTCGTTCGGTCGATGAAAGTAGCGCAGGCCGAAATGCGGAACCGTCGAGCGATCCGGGTCGACGGACGTTCCGAACAATCGGTCCCACACGGTGAGCACCGCGCCGTAGTTACTGTTGGTCTGCGCTTCAACGTCCGAGTGGTGCAACGCGTGGAAACGTGGCGTCACGAACACCCGCTCGAGTTGCCGCTCGACGCGGCGCGGCAGACGCACGTTCGCATGCGAAGCCAAAGCGACGACGGTCGCTGCGATCAGGTAAAGGGCCACCCCGGCCGCGGAAAGTCCCAAAGCGATCACGATGCCGATCGCCGTCCCGATGCTGAGCAGAACCTCGACAGGGTGGTGCCGTTCGGTCGTCGTGACGTCGACGTGGGTGTCGGAGTGGTGTACGAGGTGGACGCGCCAAAACAGCGGGATGGCGTGGAATAGCCGGTGTTCCCAGTATTTCCACAGATCGAGAAACAGGAACGTCGCGGCCAGCTCCGCGGCCCACGGCAGCTGCAGTCGCGACATCAGTCCCGGCGGCTGTTGCGCGGCAAAGCCGTAGACGCCGATCGGCAGGACGAGACCGGAGATGATGACGCTGGTCACGAACAACCCGATGTTGCTCGTCCAGCGCCTCTCGATGCTCGGAGGGGCGCGCTGAAAACCGCGAACGCGCTCCAACAGCGCGATGCCAACTGCTACCGAGAAGAAAGCCAGCTGATAGACGGCCTGAAAATCTCCCCGCATCGGAAACGAGCCCGGCTGCGGTCAGTCGGGGAGTTCGTTTCTTTCCCGATTCTGCTTCCGACGGATGACGCGGATGCCCGCAACCAGGCCTGCGGCTGCGATCAGCAGTACGCTGCCCCCGACGATGGGCACCGAGCTCCCGGCCAGCGTTCCCATCACGGCACCGACGGCCGCGCCTGCGGCGAACCCCATCGGCGAACCCACCGCGGTCAGACCCGCCCACGCCGGACTTGCGGTGAGGGCGGTCAGTGCAAGGACGAAGCATTTGCGCATAACACCTCCGGTCGGTGACGGCACCACGCCATACCTCGACGTGATTTCTCGCCATCGCACGATTCGTTCCCGTTGTCGTTGTCGTTAATAATCAACGCTTCTTGATTGCCGGGCCGCCTCCAGCGTAAGAATTGCCGACATTCCGGCGCAGGGTTCGCCGGACTCTCTGCCGACG
>JAICVH010000667.1 GCA_025935435.1 Burkholderiales bacterium | reverse complement strand
GCTCCAGCGGGTGCGCTTTGCCGTACACCCGCGATCTCACCAGGGAGGATTCAAATGAACCGGATCATCTACATCGTCGGCGTCATTGTCATCGTCATCGCAATTCTGTCGTTCTTCGGTTTGCGATGAGCCAAATCTGACGGGCGCTTCGTTCGAGGCGCCGCTGCGGGCGGCGTCGCTTCGGAGGGGCGGCGACGCGCTAGCGATCGTCTGCGCGCCGCCCGCGAGGTTCACGACGACGCTCGTCAGCACCAATACGGATTCGGTAACGAGTGGCAAGGCGGGCGGGAGGTCGTGGACCCGCCCGGCGGTCGGCGAAGTGGCGATACGTGCACCGGCAGCGCAGCGGCACGGCACAATCGTTCAAAGGAATGCGGGGAGCCTCGTCGGACAGGTAGCGCGTGCCACGCATTTGTTCGACGGCCGGACACGCCGGCGTGCCCGGAACGACGCTGACCGCATGCCATGGATTGCCGGAAGCCAATTCCGATGAACGCCTAACGGGAGCGTTTGCGGTCGCCGCCCGGACATCCGCCAGTCGACAACGCGAAATACGCGCGCGGACCGTCGGCAAGCGTACACGCCGTCTGCCTGCGCGATTGGGTTATCGCGTGACCGCGCCCCGAACCCATCACGCTGTTCGCTGCGCTCAACCAGAGGCTGAGCCAAGGATTCGCTTTCACATCATCGCCTCGACGGACGGCTTTACTGTAGCCGCCCGCGACCAGTCCGGCCATTCCGCGACGTCGGGAGGCGATGTCGGTCTTTGTCTTAAGCAGGATGGCGGCTGCCGGGCGCTACCTCCGCTCGAGCAGGAAGGTGCCCGCGACGGACGATATCCCCTCCGCGAGCACAATGCGAGTTCGCGGTTCGCAATCTATTTGGTGTATGGCCGATCCTTCCCACGCGCATCGCTCGGCTTCCCAGGCACGGCCCACCGCTGCGCCCAGCGAGTCGCTCGACCGCAGGGCCTGGTCGGCGACCCTTCACTGCCTGAGTGGGTGCGCCGTCGGCGAGGTGCTGGGCATGGTGATCGGCACTGCGCTCGGCTGGGGCAACGGGCCGACGATTGCACTCTCGGTGATCCTGGCGTTCTTCTTCGGTTATCTGTTCACGCTGCGCACGTTGCTTGTCCATACGACGTTCGTCAAAGCGTCCAAGGTCGCATTCGCCGCAGACACGGTTTCTATTGCGATCATGGAAGTCGTGGACAACGCGATCATGCTCGTGATCCCCGGAGCGATGGACGCCGCGCTGTCGAGCGTATTGTTCTGGGCGAGTCTCGCCGTTTCGCTCGCGTTGGCCGCGCTTGCCGCCTTTCCGGTCAATCGCTGGCTTCTCGCACGCGGCAAAGGGCACGCTATCGTTCACGCGCATCATTGACGGCGCTTCTACGGGCGGAATGCGCGTCGCAAACGTCGGGAAAGAGACCGGCGAACCCGCGCCGGAATGTCGGCAATTCTTACGCTGGAAGCGCCGCGGCAAACAAGAAGCGTTGATTATTAACGACAACGACAACGGGAACGAATCGTGCGATGGCGAGAAATCACGTCGAGGTATGGCGTGGTACCACCACCGAACGGAGGTGTTATGCGCAAATGCTTCGTCCTTGCACTGACCGCCCTCACCGCAAGTCCGGCGTGGGCGGGTCCGACCGCGGTGGGTTCTCCGCTAGGGTTCAACGTAGGCGTGGACCTCGGCGGGGTCGTGGGAACGCTGGTCGGTGCCCCGGTGCCTATCGTCGGCGGCAGCGTACTCCTGATCGCAGCCGCAGGCCTGGTTGCGGGCATCCGCGTCATCCGTCGGAAGCAGAATCGGGAAAGAAACGAACTCCCGGACTGACCGCAGCCGGGCTCGTTTCCGATGCGGGGAGATTTTCAGGCCGTCTATCAGCTGGCTTTCTTCTCGGTAGCAGTTGGCATCGCGCTGTTGGAG
>JAICVH010000518.1 GCA_025935435.1 Burkholderiales bacterium | reverse complement strand
GCTCGCGTTTCAGCTGCTCGAACTCCGACGCCACGAACAGCGGTTCGCGCAGCGCTTCGGCAGCGAGGCGCAGTACGTCGGGCACGCTCGCGCGCACGGTCGTGGCACTCGCCACCACCGTCGCCGCGCCGCCGCCGATGTCGAGCTTCGCACGCAGTTTGTCGAGCGCGTCGGCGAACGCCTGTCGATCATGCTTCGCCGTGCCGCGCGTCAGCATCGCCGCGGTGAACGTCGACACCGGGTTGGTATTGCGCAGCGACTCCGTATCGCCGATGTCGAGCCGCAATTCGATCTGCACTGTTTCCCCGCGCGTCTTCTTCGGCAACAGCGCGACCTTCATGCCGTTCGGCAATTGCAGGCGTTCCGTGCGCGACTCGAGATTCGCCGGCGTCGGATCGAACGCCTCGCCCGCCGCCACCGGGGGATCGCCCTTGTAGTTGCGAACGAGTGCCGGCACGTCGACCGCCGCAACGGTCGGTGCGCGGTCCGGCTTCGCTTCGGGCAGGAACATGCCGAGGGTCAGATTCGATGGCTTCAACCAGGCTTCGGCTACACGCGTGAGATCGGCCGGTGTCAGGCTGCGCAAACGGTCGCGCCGAATGAAGAACAGCCGCCAGTCGCCCTCGGCGATCGCTTCGGCGAGCGCGACAGCCATCTTTTCGGGATCGTTGATCGTGTCTTCGAAGTCCTTCTGTGCCTTCGTGCGAACGCGGTCGAGCTCGGCCTGCGTCACCGGATGCGCGGCGACGTCGTAAAGCGTTGCGAGCAGCGTGTCGCGTGCAGTTTCGACCGATTCGCCTGTCGGCACCTGCACCCAGAAGATGACGAACCCGGCGTCGTGTTGCAGGAATGTCCAGTTCTCGACCGACGACGCCTTCTTGCCCTCGACCAGCGCCTTGTACAGCCGTCCGGCGGGCTCGACCGTCATCGTTTCGGCCAGCGCCTCGAACGCGGTGGCATCGGTGTTCGCGCCCTGCGGCAGGTGAAACATCGCGCCGATCCATTGCGTCCCCGCAACCCGCCGTACGGTGACCGTGCGTTCACCGTCCTGAACGGGTTCGACCGTGTAGAGCTTCGGCAGCGTGCGCGTCGGTTTCGGAATCGCGCCGAAGTTCTTGGCGATCGCGGCGAGCGCGCGATCGGCGTCGAACTTGCCGGCGATCGTGAGCACGGCGTTATCCGGCTGGTAGTACGTCCGATAGAAGGCGCGCAGCCGCTCGAACGGCACGTTCTCGATGTCGGAGCGCGCGCCGATCGTCGGTTTGCCGTAGTTGTGCCAGTCGAACGCAACGCCCGCCATCCGTTTCCACAACACGCTTTGCGGTCGGTTCTCGCCGCTCTCGTACTCGTTGCGGACGACGGTCATCTCGGAGTCGAGCTCCGCTTTGCTGAAGGTCGACCGCGTCATCCGCTCGGCTTCCATCATCAGCACCCAGTCGAGCGACGCGGGCGACGCCGTGAACGTCTCGAAGTACGTCGTGCGGTCGTACGACGTCGTTCCGTTGAACGACATGCCGCGGCGGCCGAGCTCGGCGAACACGCTCGGCACCGACGGCGTACCTTTGAACAGCATGTGCTCGAGCAGATGCGCCATGCCCGTTTCGCCGTAGTTCTCATGGCGCGAGCCGACCTTGTACGTGATATCCACGGTCGTCGTCGGCTTGGTCGCGTCGGGAAACAGCAGCACGACGAGGCCATTGGCGAGGCGATATTCGTCCACGCCCTCGACGCTCGTGACTTTGGTAACGCCCGCCGGGAGCGCGGCGAATGCCGCTAGCGGCACGAATGCGACGAGAACGAGCAGCCGGCGCAAATGACGTACGAGCATGAGAAGTCCGGAAGAGAGGAACATGGCAGCTTGGGACAGTCGCCGCCCGGCAAAGTGCCACAGGTTAACGTTTACGTAAACGTCACGCTCGACGGCCTGCATCCGGTAAGCTTGGCAGGTTGGCCGCTCGCTTCGCCGCGGGCGGCCGTCTGCACACAGCAAGATCGACGATGAACGACGTTTCGACGCGCCAGCCGCTCGTGTACAAGCCCGTTGCCAAGGTGCGCTTCGTCACGGCCGCGAGCCTGTTCGACGGTCACGACGCTTCGATCAACATCATGCGGCGCATTCTCCAGGCGACGGGCTGCGAGGTCATTCACCTTGGCCACAACCGCTCGGTCGAGGAAATCGTCGACTGCGCGATCCAGGAGGACGCACACGGGATCGCAATCTCGTCGTATCAGGGCGGACATGTCGAGTTCTTCACGTACATGCTCGATCTGCTGCGCCAGCGCGGTGCCGGACATATCAAGGTGTTCGGCGGCGGTGGCGGCGTCATCGTGCCGGCCGAGATCAAGGCGCTGCACGATCACGGCGTCACGCGGATCTTTTCGCCGGAAGACGGTCAACGGCTGGGTCTGCAGGGGATGATCAACGAGATCGTCGCGGCAGCCGATGTCGACTTGACGCAAACGGTGCCCGACTCGCTCGCGTCGCTGAACGAGGGCGACCGCTACGCACGCACGGGAGCACTGGCGCGAACGATCACAGCGCTCGAGGCGGGCGTCGCGTCACCTGCGTTGCGCAAGGCGCTCGCCGACGCTGCCGCGAGCGCGCGGGCGCCGGTTCTCGGCATCACCGGTACCGGTGGTGCGGGCAAGAGCTCGCTGACCGACGAACTGGTGCGGCGTTTCCGACTCGACCAGCGCGACCGCCTGAAGATCGCAATCCTCTCGATCGACCCGTCG
>JAICVH010000763.1 GCA_025935435.1 Burkholderiales bacterium | reverse complement strand
TAGCTGGTCCCGCAGGCGAGAATAAGCACCGAATCGACATCCCGCAGCACGTCGGCGGCGTTGGCGCCGAACAGCGCCGGACCGATCTGCGCGATGCCGTCGAGCGTATCCGCGACTGCACGCGGCTGCTCGAAGATTTCCTTCTGCATGAAATGCCGGTAAGGCCCGAGCTCCACCGCATCGCTGCCGCCCTGCACTTCGACGACCGTCCGCTGCACGCGCTCGCCGGCGGCGTCGAAGATCGCGTAGGACTCTCGGCGCACATCGGCAACGTCGCCTTCTTCGAGATACGCGACGCGCCTGGTGACGGGCATCAGCGCCGACGCGTCCGACGCGAGGAAATGATCGTGGTCGCCGATGCCGACAAGCAGCGGACTTCCCTGCCGCGCACCGATCACGCGGCCACGCTCTCGCGTCGAGATCACGGCGATCGCATACGCGCCCCTGAAGTCGGCGATTGCGCGCTGCACCGCGCGCAGCAGATCGCTCTCCGCTTCACCGTGCCAGTACGCGTGGACCAGATGCGCGATGACTTCGGTATCGGTCTGCGTGCGAAACACGTAGCCGCGCTGCTTGAGGTTATCGCGCAGCTCCTCGAAGTTCTCGATGATGCCGTTGTGGACGACGGCGATTTCACCATTCGACAGATGCGGATGCGCATTGTCGGGCGTCGGCGCGCCGTGCGTCGCCCAGCGCGTATGCGAAATGCCGGTCGTGGCCTTGAGATGCAGCGCGTCCGCCTGCGCGGCGAGATCCGCGACGCGCGCCGTCGACACCAGCCGCTCGAGAATCGGGCTGACGCCACCGTTGACAACGGCGAGGCCGGTCGAGTCGTAACCGCGGTATTCGAGCCGGCGGATGCCTTCGATCAGGATCGGAACCACGTTGCGATCCGACGTTGCGCCCACGATGCCGCACATGATGCTGTTGCTCCCTGCGTTAGGGTCAGAGCAACGAGTTGCCTTGTTGCTCTGACCCCGAAGTCGTTTTTTGCCGCTTCAAGCCTTCGGCTTCTTGCGCGGACGTTGCCAGCGCGCGACCGTTACCTGCTTCGCGCGTGCGACGGTCAACTGTCCGGCCGGTGCCTCGTGCACGATCGTACTGCCGCCGCCGATCGTCGCGCCCGCGCCGATCGTGATCGGTGCGACCAGCACGCAATTCGAACCTATGTGCACGTCGTCGCCGAGCACCGTCTGATGCTTGTTCGCGCCGTCGTAGTTCGCGGTGATCGATCCCGCGCCGTAGTTCACGCGGCTCCCGAGCACGGCGTCGCCGACATACGCGAGGTGGTTCGCCTTCGACCCGGCGCCAAGTGTGCTCGCCTTGATCTCGACAAAATTGCCGATGTGAACATCTTCAGCAAGCTTTGTGCCGGGGCGCAGGCGCGCGTACGGCCCGATGCGGCAGTTGCGACCGATCACCGCGGACTCGAAATGCGAGAACGCCTCGATTCGCGTGGCGGCGCCGACGGTAACGTCGCGCAGGACGCAATACGGGCCGACGCTCGCACCGTCCTCGAGCGT
>JAICVH010000327.1 GCA_025935435.1 Burkholderiales bacterium | reverse complement strand
GCAAGGTCGGCAAGGACCTTGCGGTCGATATCGATCGATGCCTTCTTGAGGCCATTCATGAATGCGCTATAGGTCAGGCCCATCTCACGCACGGCCGCGTTGATGCGCGCAATCCACAGTGCGCGGAACTCACGCTTCTTCGTGCGTCGATCGCGATACTGATACTGGCCGGCCTTCATCACCGCTTCCTTGGCGATGCGGTAGACGTTCTTCCGCCGGCCGCGATAGCCCTTGGCCTGGTCGAGGACTTTCTTGTGCCGCGCGCGGGCGGTCACGCCACGTTTGACTCTCGGCATGGCGTCCCCCTAGGCGTAAGGCAGCATCGCCGCGACGGCCTTGGCGTTCGTCGGATCGACGCCCATGGAGCCGCGCAACTGCCGCTTGTTCTTGGTGGTTCGCTTGGTGAGGATGTGGCGCTTGAACGCCTGCGAGCGCTTCACCGTACCGCTCCCGCGCACGCGGAAGCGCTTCTTGGCGCCCGACTTGGTCTTCATCTTCGGCATGGTGCCGTTCCTTTATTTGCTGCCCACAGCGGTGCGCTCCGGCTTTGCAGGAGCGGCTTTGGCGCCTTGCGGCGGACCGGCCTCGGGCTTTTCAGGGTGATGCGGTTTCGGCAACGTCTTTTTCGGCGCCAGCAGCATCACCATTTGCCGGCCCTCGAGTCTCGGAAACTGCTCGACCGTCGCCACCGGTTCCAGGTCTCCGCGAATCCGCTCGAGCAGGCGCACGCCGAATTCCTGATGCGCCATCTCGCGACCGCGAAATCGCAACGTGACCTTTGCCTTGTCGCCTTCGGCGAGGAAGCGCGTCAGGTTGCGCAGTTTGATCCGGTAGTCGCCTTCGTCCGTTCCCGGTCGGAACTTCACTTCCTTGACCTGGATCTGCTTCAGCTTGAGCTTCGCCTCGTGCTGCTTCTTGGCTTCCCGGTACTTGAACTTGCCGTAATCCATGATCCGGCAGACCGGGGGCTTCGCCATCGGGGCGATTTCGACGAGGTCGAGTTCGGCGGCTTCCGCCTTGGCCATCGCTTCGGAAAGCGGAACGATGCCAAGCTGCTCGCCGTCCACGCCGACCAGTCGAATCTCGGCGGCATTGATTTCTCCGTTCAGTCGCTGCTGCTGCTTGTCTAGAGCTATTGTGCGTTCTCCGTCAAAGATAAAAAACGGCCGGCATCCCGAACGTCGCAGCGTTCCTTCCCGAGGGAAGGTCAGCTGTGCGACGCGACCTCCTCGCGGAGGCGCGCCAGCAAGGACGCAACGGACATCGAGCCCAGGTCCTCGCCGCCACGGGTACGCACGGCCACGGTCGAAGCCTCCTGCTCCTTATCGCCGACGATCAGCTGATAAGGCAGTTTTTGGAGGCTATGTTCCCGAATTTTATAGGTAATTTTCTCATTGCGCAAATCGGTCGTCACGCGCATCCCGCCGGCGCGCAGCAGCCCTGCCACCTGCTCCGCGTAGGGGCGGTGCCGATCGGTGATCGTGAGCACGACGGCCTGGACCGGCGCGAGCCACAACGGCAATGCGCCGGCGTGATGTTCGATCAGGATGCCGATGAAGCGCTCGAGCGAGCCGACGATCGCCCGGTGCAGCATCACCGGTGTGCGACGCGTGTCGTCGGCTGCCACGTACTCGGCGCCGAGACGCCCGGGCATCTGGAAGTCGACCTGCATCGTGCCGCATTGCCACGAACGCCCGATCGAATCCTTCAGGTGGTACTCGATCTTGGGCCCGTAGAAAGCACCTTCACCGGGCAACTCGGTCCATTCGACGTCGGATGCGCGAAGCGCGTCGCGTAACGCGTTCTCGGCGCGATCCCACGTCGCATCGTCGCCGAGCCGCTGGTCGGGGCGCAACGCGAGCTTGATCGTGATCGCGTCGAAACCGAACACCCGATAAACATCGAGCGCGAGGCGGTTGAACGCCGTGCATTCCGGCTGGATCTGCTCGTCGCTGCAGAAGATGTGACCGTCGTCCTGCGTGAAGCCGCGCACGCGCATGATGCCGTGCAGCGCACCCGACGGTTCATTGCGATGGCAGGCGCCGAATTCGCCGTAGCGCAGTGGGAGTTCCCGATAGCTGCGCAGATCCGCGTTGAAGATCAAAATGTGGCCGGGACAGTTCATCGGCTTCACGGCGAAGTCGCGCTTCTCCGATTCGGTCGTGAACATGTTGTCCTTGAAGTTCTGCCAGTGACCTGATCGTTCCCACAGGCTGCGGTCGAGGATCTGCGGCGCGCGCACTTCCTGGTACCCGTTGTCCTGGTAGACGCGGCGCATGTACTGCTCGACCTGCTGCCAGATCGACCATCCCTTCGGATGCCAGAACACCATGCCCGGCGCTTCGTCCTGCAGGTGGAACAGGTCGAGCTGACGCCCCAGCCTGCGATGGTCGCGTTTCTCCGCCTCCTCGATCCGGTGCAGGTAAGCGTCGAGATCCTCCTTCTTCGTCCACGCGGTGCCGTAGATCCGTTGCAACATCTCGTTGCGCGAGTCCCCGCGCCAGTACGCGCCGGCCAGCTTCATCAGCTTGAACACCTTGAGCCGGCCGGTGGAGGGCACGTGCGGGCCGCGGCACAAATCCACGAACTTCCCTTCCGCGTAGAGCGAGATCGGCTCGTCGGACGGAATCGACGCGATGATCTCGGCCTTGTAATGCTCGCCGAGCGACTCGAAGTAGCGCACGGCTTCGTCGCGCGGCATCAGCGAGCGCGTGACGGGCTCGTTCTTTTTCGCGAGCTCGTTCATCTTGCGTTCGATCGCTTCGAGATCCTCGGGCGTGAACGGACGCTTGAATGAAAAGTCGTAGTAGAAACCGTCCTCGATGACGGGGCCGATCGTCACCTGCGCGTCGGGGAACAGCTCCTTGACGGCGTAGGCGAGCAGGTGAGCGGTCGAGTGACGGATGACGTCGAGCGCTTCGGGATCGCGCTCCGTGACGATGGCGACCGCGGCATCGCGTTCGATGCGATGCGATGTGTCGACGATCCTGCCGTCGACCTTGCCCGCGATGGCCGCTTTGACCAGGCCGGGACCGATCGATGCAGCGAGCTCGGAAACGGTAACAGGTGCGTCGAAGTGCCTGACGGCGCCGTCGGGTAATCGAATGTCGGGCATGGCGAGCTCCAGAAACGAAAAAAGTGCGGCGGGCCGCACTTTTCAATGGACGGACGAATCCGTCTTTCGCGCGCGACACCGCGTCGATCTACGTCGATCCTCCACGCGTTCGCGGTGTCATAACCATGCCTTTCGGTCCTCGGCGACGTAGCGCCTCGTGCGGGAAACTGGTAGGCGCGATTGGACTCGAACCAACGACCCCCACCATGTCAAGGTGGTGCTCTAACCAGCTGAGCTACGCGCCTGCAACGCCAAATTATACGGGATCCGCGTCACGACCGGCCAGTGTGCGCGCATGCCTGCGAGGTGGCCGATGCATGTCACGCGCGAACCACCAACGCCAGCATTCCCAGCATCAACGGCTGATGCAATAGATAGATGACGAGGCTGTGCCGCCCCATCCAGCGCAGCGTTCGCGGCGCGCGCGCGAGCGGTGCAAGCATGGCGAACTGTCGACGCGTTAGCGCATGCCCGACGGCGATGCCGAGCAGCAGCACGCCGGTCCACGGGAACAGGGGAACGTAGTCCTCGGTCGTCGGCTTGTGCGTCATGAAGCCGACGACGCCAAGCGCGCGGTTATCGAACATCGGATGCGCCCAGGCGACGCCCACGATGATCACGACGATGCCAACCGTCATGGCAACAATCGGTCGGTCGACGAACGGTCGCGCGATGAGCAGCGATACAGCGATCGCATGCAGCACGCCAAACCAGATGTACGAGCGCGGGAACACGAGCCAGCTCGCAACGCTCACCAGCAGCGCCGCGCCGGCGACGATCGCAACATGACGCCACCATCGTGCATC
>JAICVH010000595.1 GCA_025935435.1 Burkholderiales bacterium | reverse complement strand
GCGGCCATTTCGCCAAGCATCGCGCGCGCAACGTCGCGCTCGCCGAGCGTGCCCCCCTGCATCGGGCGTGAACGCGCATGCCGGATCGCTTCGTCGAGCGCACGCCGTGCGAAGCCGACGGCGGCCGCGCCGACGGCGGCACGAAAGATGTCGAGCGTCCGCATTGCGAGCTTGAAACCCTCGCCGGGAGAACCAAGCAGCGCGTCCGACGGAATACGACAACCATCGAACTCGAGACGCGCAAGCGGATGCGGTGCGATGACCTCCAGCCGTTGGGCGACGGTGAGTCCCGGCGCATCAGCGGGCACGACGAACGCCGAAATGCCGCGTGCGCCGGATTCGTCGCTGGTCCGTGCGAACACGCAATAGAAATCGGCGATGCCGCCGTTCGATATCCAGGTCTTGCAACCATCGATACGCCAGAACGCGTCATCGCGTACGGCGCGCGTCGTCATCGCACCGACATCCGACCCGGCGTCGGGTTCGGAGAGTGCGAACGCGGCAATGGCGCGACCTTGCGCGACTTTCTCGAGCCACACGGACGCCGGATGTTCGGCCGCCTCGGCCGCGAGTGCGATCGGACCGGCCCCGAGTCCCTGCATCGCGAACGCAAAGTCGGCAAGCCCGTCATGCCATGCGAGCGTTTCTCGCATGACACACAGCGCGCGCGAGTCGACGCGCGGTGACGCGCCACCAAAGCGCGCCGGCACGCAATGCCGCAACAGGCCCGCCGCACCGAGCGACGCCACGTGACGCCGGCAGATGGCGTCGACGTTCGCCTCGAGATAATCGTCCCGACGCTCGCGTCCCCGCGGGGACCGCATTTCCGCTTCGGTATTGCGACGTTGCACGGCGCCGATGGCCCAGCGATCGGCGTCGGCCGCGAGCGCGCGGTGCATCGCGTCGAAGAATGGCCACTCGAGATGCGTGCGTTGCAATCGTTACTCCGCCGCGTGCGGCTCGCTGCCCGCGGCAAGGCGGGCTGTAAGCGCCTCCTTCAACTGGCCGAGCGATTCATGCAGCGTGTCGCGCGCCTCGCGCGGAAGTTCGCCGAGCAGATCGACGATCCACGCTTCGTGCTCCACGGCCATCGCATCGAACTGATGCTTGCCTTTGGGCGTCAGGCGAATGTTGTACGCGCGACGGTCACCGGGAATGCCTCGACGCATGACCAGGCCCTCCGCAACGAGCTGGTCGGTGAGGCCCGTGACATTCCCGCCGGTCACCATCAACCGACGCGACAGTTCGCTCATCTTGAGACCCTTTGGCTCGCGATCGAGCTGCGCCATCATGTCGAAGCGCGGGAGGGTGATGTCGAAACGGTCACGCAATCGCTCGCGCACGTGTCGTTCGATCAGCGCTGCACACGCCAGCAGCTGCAGCCACAGGCGCAGCGAAACATGTTCGTCTGCGGCCACCCGCGGCGCTACGTCGACACGGGGCACTTCAAGCACGGTGCTCATCCTGTCATCACCTCGCCACCGGACAGCGAAATCGCCTGTCCATTGATCGACTGCGACTCGGGCAGGCAAAGCCATGCCACCGTAGCCGCCACCTCTTCAGGCGTCACGAGCCGCCGCTGGGGATTTCGCCTCAGCAGTGTCTCGCGCGCCTCCGATTCCGTGCGCCCGGTTCCGTGCGCGATGCTTGCGATCGCGTCAGTCACGATGACCGTGTCCGTGTAGCCCGGGCAGACCGCATTCACCGTAATGGTCGAACGGGCGAGCTCCAGCGCGAGCGCACGCGTGAGCCCGACGACGCCGTGTTTAGCGGCGCAGTACGCAGCGACATGCGGGTAACCGATCAACCCGGCCGTGCTCGCAATGTTCACGATCCTGCCGGTGGGTAGCTCGAGCATCGCGGGCACTGCAGCGCGCGTACAAAGGAACGTCCCGGTCAGATTGACGCGCAGCGTCTCGTGCCACGCGTCGTCGGACAGGGCAGACAGGCTTGCGCTCTGTGCGCGACCGGCGTTGTTGATCAGGATGTGCGGCGAACGGCCCGCGTCGGCGAGCTTGCGAAATACGCTCGCGACCGCGTCGCTGTCACCGACGTCACAAACCATTGCTTCGTGCCTGCGCGCATCGCCAAGCTTGTCCACGGCGGCGTCGAGCATGGCCGCGTTGCGTCCGACGAGCACCGTCGACGCACCCAGCGCGCTCAGGCGCTGCGCAATCGCAAACCCGATGCCGCCAGAGCCCCCGGTAATCACGGCGCGAAGACCCGCGAGCGCCGTGCTCATCCGTTTGCCTCCGGCCTCTCGTTTGCCATCGCCGCGGCGCGCGCGAGATTGCGTTCGAGCTGCGTCTTGCCCTGTCGATACT
>JAICVH010000045.1 GCA_025935435.1 Burkholderiales bacterium | reverse complement strand
GCCATCTGTCGGCGATCAAGGGCGGGCGTCTCGCGGCCGCCTGCCATCCCGCTGAGGTGATGACACTCGCCATCTCGGACGTACCGGGAGACGATCCCATCGACATTGCGTCAGGACCGACGGTTGCCGATCCAACGACCTGCGACGACGCGCGCGCCGTCCTTGCGCGTTATCGGGTCGACGTTCCGGCGGCCGTTGGCGAAGCACTCGCGCGACCGGACGCCGAAAGCGTGAAACCCGGTGATCCGCGCCTGGCGCGGGCATCGTTTCGACTGATCGCAACGCCGCAGATGGCGCTCGAAGCGGCGGCAAACGCCGCACGCGACGCGCACGTGACGCCGGTGATTCTCGGCGACAGCATTGAAGGCGAAGCGCGTGAGGTCGGCCGGGTGATGGCTGCGATCGCCCGCCAGGTCGTCGTGCACGGGCAACCGGTCGCAGCGCCCTGCGTGCTGTTATCGGGAGGAGAAACGACGGTCACGGTACGTGGTCGTGGCCGCGGCGGCCGCAACGTCGAATATCTGTTGTCGCTCGCGCTTGCGTTGCAGGGCGAGGCGCGCGTGCATGCGCTCGCCGCCGATACCGATGGCGTCGACGGACAGCAGGAGGTGGCGGGTGCGCTGATCGGACCCGACACGCTGGCACGTGCGCGTGCGCTCGGCTTCGCACCGGCGGCCGTCCTCGACGATAACGATGCGCACACGCTGTTCGCGGCACTCGGCGATGCGATCGTCACGGGACCCACGCGCACCAACGTCAACGATTTCCGCGCGGTGCTGATCGGCTGATCTGCGCATTCGACCGCCCGGCGCAACGCAACTTCCGCAGACGTGTGTAGTATGCTCGGCGGCACTTGCGAGTCGCCGGCGACGCCGCGTCAATTCGCGCGTAGCGTTCCTGATCCAGCGGTTGTGACGTCGGCCTCGACGTCGCCGTACGGAGGACTGCGGTGATCGGCAACATCGTCGGCGTCCTTTTCGACGGCCTCGCGTACGGCAGCCTGCTGTTCATCATCGCGGTCGGTCTGTCGGTGACGCTTGGCTTGATGAACTTCATCAACCTCGCGCACGGCGCGTTCGCCATGGTCGGCGGCTATGTTTGCGTGCTGATGATGACGCGACTCGGCGCGCCGTTCCTGGTGACATTGCCCGCAGCCTTCATCGTCGCAGCGCTGGTCGGCGTGCTGCTCGAACGAACGCTGTATCAGCGCCTTTACCGCGCGAATCATCTCGACCAGGTGCTGTTTTCGATCGGCATCGTGTTCATGTCGATCGCCATCGCGACCTATTTCTTCGGCGCGTCGCAGCAGCCCATGTCGCTGCCCGCGTATCTGCGCGGACAGGTGCACTTCCTCGGAGTCGACTTCGGTGTGTACCGCATCTTTCTGATCATCGTGGTCGCCGCACTGACGATCGCGCTTCAGTACGTCATCGAGCGCACGCGCTTCGGCAGCCAGGTGCGAGCAAGCGTCGACAATGCCACGGCAGCCGCCGGGCTGGGCATCAATGTGAACCGCGTCTTTGCGCTGACGTTTGCGCTCGGCTCGGGACTCGCCGGCCTGGGTGGGGGGCTTGGCATCGATGTGCTCGGCCTCGACCCGACGTTTCCGCTGAAGTACATGGTGTACTTCCTGCTGGTTGTCAGCGTCGGTGGCACGGGCACGATCAAGGGTCCGCTCATCGCCGCACTGATACTCGGTGTCTTCGACGTCGCGGGAAAGTATTACCTGCCCGAAATCGGCGGCTTCGTGATCTACGCGCTGATGGTCGTGTTGCTGATTCTGTTCCCAGCCGGCCTCTACGGGCGGCGCTCCTGAGCGTTTCTGTTCGGCATGGCTACCCCCGCAACGCTCGCTGACGTACCGCCGGTGGTCGCTGCCCGCCTGCCGAATGGGCGCTGGCACGCGCTGGAGATCGCGTTCTGGCTGATCCCCGTCGTCTGTTTTTTTCTGCTGCCGAACTACCGTGTGCTTGGCAGCCAGATCCTGATCACCGCGCTGTTCGCGGTTTCGCTCGACCTGATCCTGGGCTACGCGGGCATCGTGTCGCTAGGGCACGCTGCGTTCTTCGGGATCGGTGCCTATACGGCCGGGTTACTCGCCGTGCATGGCTGGCACGAGCCGATCTCGGGACTCATCGCGGCGGCGCTCGTTTCAACGCTCGCCGGTTATCTGACGAGCTTTCTTGTCGTGCGCGGCGGTGACCTCACGCGACTGATGGTCACGCTCGGTATCGGACTGATGCTGTGGGAAGCGGCGAACAAGGCGTCGTCGGTCACGGGCGGCGTCGACGGATTGAGCGGCGTCACGATAAGTCCCATCTTCGGATTGTGGAGATTCGATATCGGCGGCCGCACGGCGTATCTCTACGCGCTCATCGTCGTCTTCATCGTATTTCTGTTGATCCGCCGACTGGTCAATTCTCCGTTCGGCCTCAGCCTCCGCGGCATTCGCGAAGGGGGCAAGCGCATGCCGGCGATCGGTGCACCGGTGGCCCGACGGCTACGCACGATTTTCACGCTGGCTGCCACGGTCGCCGGCATCGCGGGCGCGCTGCTCGCGCAGACGACGCAATTCGTCGGCATCGACACGCTCGGCTTTCCGCGCTCGGCGGAGCTGATGATCATGCTGGTGCTGGGTGGAACCGGCCGGCTGTATGGCGGCCTGGTCGGCGCAGCGATATTCATGATCGCGCAGGACTACTTGTCGGGCATCAACCCGGTTTACTGGCAGTTCTGGATCGGACTGTTCCTCGTCGTGATCGTGCTGTTCGCGCACGGTGGCGTCCTCGGCGGACTCGACGCACTGCGTGCACGCCTGCGCAAGGACAAGCAAGCATGACGACGTCGCTTCGCACGCAGGGACTGTCGAAGCGCTTCGGCGCCTTCAACGCCGTCAGCGACGTAACGTTATCGTTCGCACCCGGTGCGCGGCACGCGCTGATTGGGCCCAACGGCGCCGGCAAGACAACGTTCATCAACCTGCTGACCGGCTTCCTGCCGGCGAGCGCGGGCGAGGTGTTCCTCGGTGACGAAAACATCACCGCGCTGCCGCAACACGCGCGCGTGAAGCGCGGCATGGCGCGAACGTTCCAGATCAACACGCTGTTTCCCGGGCTCACCGTGCTCGAATCCGTGGTGCTTGCAATCTGCGAGCGGCAAGGGCGCGCCGGTGTGCTGCATCGAACCGTCGCGGCGCAACGCGACGCAACCGACGAAGGGCTCGCGTTGCTAAAGACGCTGAGGCTCACTCGTGAACGGAACGAGACGACGCGTAACCTTGCATACGGGAAGCAGCGCCTGCTCGAAATCGCCCTGGCGCTCGCGACGCGCCCGAAGATCCTGCTGCTCGACGAGCCGGCGGCCGGGATACCCGCCGGTGAAAGCACCGACCTGTTCGACGTGATCTCGCAACTTCCGCGCGACGTCACCGTGTTGTTCATCGAACACGACATGGATCTCGTGTTTCGCTTCGCCGAACGCATCACGGTGATGGTGGGCGGCAAGTTGCTGACCGAAGGTGCGCCCGCGCAGATCGCGAGTGATCCGCGCGTGAAGGAGGTCTATCTCGGCGAGGCGCAGCATGCCTGAACTGGTCGCGCTCGATCGCGTCATCGCGGGTTACGGTGCATCGGTTGTGCTCGACGGCGTCACGCTTGCGCTCGACGATGGCGACAGCCTGGCGCTGCTTGGTCGCAACGGCGTGGGCAAAACGACACTGTTGGTGACGCTGATGGGCTTGACCCGCGTGCACGGCGGCGCATTGCGATGGCGCGGACGAGACCTCGGAGCGCTGTCGACGTATGAGCGTGCAAATGCGGGCATCGGCTGGGTGCCGCAGGAACGCTACATGTGGCCTTCGCTCACGATCGAGGAGCACCTGACGGCCGTGGCGCGGCCCGGCCGCTGGACCGTGGCGCGGATTTACGAGCTGTTCCCCCGGCTGCAGGAGCGCCGCACGAACCTCGGCAATCAGCTGTCGGGGGGCGAGCAGCAGATGCTCGCAATTGCGCGCGCGCTGGTCGTCAATCCGTCGTTGCTGCTGCTCGACGAACCGATGGAGGGGCTCGCGCCGATCATCGTGCAGGATTTGATGAAGGTGATACGCGACCTCGTCGCCGACGGTGGTATGACGGTCGTGATCGTCGAGCAGCACGCGAAACTCGCGCTGGCGCTGACCCGTCAGACGGTCGTGCTCGATCGCGGTCGCATCGTGCACCGCGGTGCGAGCGACGAACTGATGAACGATCCGGAGACGCTGCACCAGCTGGTGGCAGTGGCGTAGGAGCTCGCACCACGCACGTCACGAGCGGCGCTTCGCTGCCGCTCCTCGACGCGCCTGTCACTACGCCGCAAGCTGCGGCGGAGGCACCGGTCCGCCAGGTGGTGACAACGTGTTGCCATCGGCGTGTTTCACAATCGGCGCGTGCTGCAATTTTTGAAGGAGGCGCACGCGACCGGAAATGTGCATCTTGTGAAAGATGTTGTGCGCATGCGTTTTGACTGTCGTATCGCTGATGCCCATCTCGCGGGCGATTTGCTTGTTGGTCATTCCATGCCGCATCCACGAGACGATCTGCAGCTCGCGCGTCGACAGGACGACTTGCGTGCCGTCGAGGTCGATCTGCGGTTCAACGTGAATCGCAAGCAGCTTCTCGAACGCCTGCGCGAGTGTCTTGCGAGTGGCCCAAAGTTCACCAGCGCGAACAGCCTTTACTGCCGACACGATCTCCTGCGCGGAAATACCGCTGCGAAGGCAACCCTTTGCCCCATGTTGCAACGCGCGCACGACAAACGCTTCGGTCAAAACAGTGCAGAAAACCAGCGTTCGGGTGCTTGGGTTGACGGCCTGCGTGCGGTCGAGCGTCGAGATCGCGTCGCTGCCTTGCGTGCCCCCATCGAGGAGCAGTACGTCGGGACGCCAAGCGCGAACGAGTCGCACCGGGTCCGCGTCCGCCGAAGTGTCGGCAAGCAGCTTGAGTTCAGCCTGACAAAGCAGGTGCCGCCGCATCTCGTGCAGCGCGCTGTCGCGCGGCGCGGCGATGAGCGTAGCGATCCGGGTCATGACGTTCTCCCTCGAACGACATTGCCACGAGTATTCGTTTATTTTTGTTCAGCAAATTCTGTGCACATTGTAGGCGTCATTTGAAGTGCGTAGCACGACCGGCCGGCGGGAATATTCGCCAAACAACTGAACCGACTTCCTTTTGCAATGCAGCATTGAGAACGGCCCGCCTCGCGTCCAGCGCGTTTCAAGGCGGCGGGTTTCTACCAAAAGGGCGAACGCGGGTCGTTGGGCGCGGCACCAACATGTCGCATTGGGAGGGTTCGCAGCATCGCCGTCGAGCTTCAGCAACCGACGAAGCGTTGCCGCGTCGAAGCATATAGACATACTGCCGTACTTGACATTGTCATATTTTTGTCTTACCGTTGGCGTGTTTAGCAATCGTTCAAAAGGAGTTCCCAGAAACGACTTTAACCGCTTTAGCAGAGATTCCTTCCCGAAAAAGGCAAACCTCGAGCGATCGGGGGACGCAAAGCCACGGGTCTCGAAACATGAGATCGCCGAGCCGCCGAAGAAGGGTATAACCGGGCCCGCTTTCCTGATGGGATCTTCCGCCAGAGCACTTAGGAGATCCCATGACCTCGGTCGCCGCGCGTAGGTTGCCATTCGCGATACGGTGCATTGCGACGCTTTTCGGACTGCTGGCGCTGCTCGTCTCTCCCTCAAGCCTCGGCCATTCGGCGCCAGCTGCGCCGTCAGCTGCGGCCGCATCGGACGCGCAAGCGAAGACGCTGGCCGTTCTGGCACTTGCCAGCCGTTATGCATCCGCCGGCACTTCGGACAAGCCGCGGTTGCGCGATGGTCTTTTGCAGGCGGCACAGGCACGACTACAGCTCCTTGCCGAAATGCTGCCTGACGAACCCGCGGCCGTACTGGGGGCAGTCATCCCCGCGTCCGCGCGCGCTGGACTTCCAGCGTTCCTCGCGGACTTTCTCGAGCAGGACGTACGATTCAGCGGCACGCTGGAGATCGTGCACGAGGACCGCGCGAACGGCTCGCGCTTCGAATATGCACTCGAATCGGCGCATGGACGGTACTCGCTGCATTTCGGTGGGAACGCACCGGATCATCTCCTTACGGGCGCCAAGGTCGAGGTGACCGGCGTGCAGATCGAAAGCATGCTCGCGCTCGCCGGATCGAACGACGTCCAGCAGGTCGCTGCGGCGCCGATAGAGTCAACATTTGATGAGCAGCGTACGCTGCTTATACTGGTTAATTTCTCGGACGCTCCCGTCCAACCGTATACGCCCGACGATGCCCGCGCGGTTCTGTTCGGAAGCACGAGTCAGTTTTACTTGGAGAACTCCTTTCAACAGACTTGGCTGGGCGGTGATGTCGTCGGATGGTTCACCGTCGCCACGACTACTACCGTGTGTGACACAGTAAGCATTGCTAACCAGGCGCAATCGGCTGCCACGGCAGCCGGCGTAGACCTCTCGAGCTTCGCTCATCTGGTCTATGCGTTCCCGCAGAATTACAGCTGCGGCTTTTGGGGTCGGTCCTCAGTTGGCGGATCGCCTTCGCAATCCTGGATCAATGGAGATTTCGAGCTCGGAGTAACAGCCCATGAGTTGGGGCACGCTATGGGCCTTTGGCACTCGCATGCGATGGAATGCGGTACCGGCACGCTCGGTACCGCCTGCACGCCGTCGGAATACGGCGACAGGTTCGACATGATGGGGGCGTCCTCCTTTGCTCATTACAACGCCTTTCAAAAGGAGCGGCTTGGGTGGCTCAACCGTCCGGGATCGCCGCCGATCACGACCGCCCAAAGCGACGGCACCTATATCATCGACTCGTACGAGCTGGCGTCATCGGGACCCAAGGCGATAAAGGTACTGAAATCCGTTGACCCGACGACGGGAAATCGCACTTGGTACTACGTCCAGTCGCGTCAGGCCATCGGGTTCGATGCGGGTCTATCTACGAACACGAACGTGCTCAACGGGTTACTTATCCACTACGCAACGGAAGCGAACGGCAACAGCAGTTACCTCGTGGACATGACGCCGGCCAGCGGCAGTACGACCTATCTCGATTGGAGCGACCCCGCGCTTGGCGTCGGTCAAACCTTCACCGATCCGCAAAATGGAACGACCATTACAACGAGCTGGGTGACTTCCACATCGGCGGCTGTCACGATCCGGTTTCAACAGTCTGGCAGCGGTTCGATCACGAACCTTTCTGTTTCGACCGATCGCGCCAGCTATACGCTGGCACAGTCGGTTACAGTCAGCGCGACTGTAACGACCGATGGCGCCCCGGTCGCCAAGACAGCCGTGAAGTTCGCCGTGAAGAAGCCCAATGGCTCGATCGTCAACGGGAGCGCAACCACCGGATCTAATGGCGTGGCGGTGTACAAGCTAAAACTCAGTCGCAAGGACCCCGTCGGGATGTATGAAGCGGACGCAACCGCCCAATCCGCCACCGGCAAGACAAACTTTGCCGTGCAGTAGTTGCGCCTTGCGTTAAGCGGAAACGGCCTCACGCCCTACCGTGCTACCGCTTTGCCAAGGCCTCCGCTTCCTGGGACTTCGCCATTTCGAGCTGCTTTTGCAACGTCGAGACGAACTCCTCCGTTGACCGAGCGCCGGTCAACACGTGGCCGACGCCACCGTAGAAGAGGATAAAGGTGGGGATCGTTCTCACCCCGATCGCCTGTCCGTCGTACAAGTCGCGTAGAACACGCTCCAGCGCGGGACGCCCCTGCAAGCACGTCGCGAACTGAGCGCCGTCGAGCCCGAGATTTGCCGCGAGACGCGTCAGCTCTGAATCCTGCTCGCTTTCCGCGCTCCACTGTTCTAGGCGCTGGAACAACGTGTCATGCATCGCCCAAAATTTGCCTTGGTCTCCGGCGCACTCAGAAGCCGCTGCGGCGACAGGCGCATGCAAGTGGGTTCGGAGTGGAAAATGCTTGGCAACCCACATTATTTCTCCGCTGTCGACGAACTTCTTGTCCAGGGTGGGTTGCGTCTCGAGCGCATGACGTTGACAGGCCGGACACTCGAAGTCACCAAATTCGACCATGACCATTTTTGCCTTTGGATTGCCCTTGTAGGCGTCGCCTGCCACGGTGTATCCGGCGCGTTTAGCGTCCGGATTCAACCCCTCGTTCCTGGCCCAGAGAGGCAGATCCGGCTTCGCCGCCGCCTCAGCTCCCGGCAGCTCCTTTCCAAGGAGCACTGCATCGATCGTCGCGGCAAATGCCGTCACAGGTTGAGCGCCGACCAATGGAAACACCTTCCCGGACGCCTCGTGCACAAATTGAAAGCTCGGCGTTCCAGTGAATCCGGCCTTTTGGGCGGCGGCCACCCGTTGCTGAACCTTGGCTTTGATGCGCTCCGAATCAACACACTGCTTGTAGAGCTTCATGTTGACCCCGGTCTTGCCTGCCGCTTCGGCAAGGAAGGCCATCGGGTCAGCTAATCTTCCCCATTCCTGCTGCCTTTTGAATAGAGCGTCGTGCATCTGCCAGAAGCGCGCCGCACCCTGCTCGCCGACGCACATCGCGGCGGCGGCCCCTTTGGGAGCGGTCGGATGCAAGGAATCCAGTGGAAAATCGTCGACAACAAGCTTCACCTGGCCACTGCGAACGTATTTCTCGAGCACAGACGGTAGAGTTTGCTGGAAGAATCGTCCGCAGAAAGGACACACATAGTCGGCGTATTCGACGAGGGTCACGCCAGCCTTCGGGTTCCCTCGGAATGGACGCCCTTCCGCAGTAAAGCCGGCGGGCATGCCTTCATACGTTTCGACGGGGCCGATCGAACGGGGACCAGCCGTCGCGACCTGCTGCGTTGCGTTCGATTCAACTTTGGCTGCCGAAGACGGTTTCGCAGGACCGGCCGTTGCAGTGCCTGCCAACCACGAAAACGCAGCCACAAGGGTGATAAACGGTGCCGTCCTAGCGATCGATTCCCTAACGGACATACGTCCTCTCTTTGCTTACTTTACTTGCGACTCGACCTTATGAGCCACTGCGCACACGAAATCCTCGGAGCCTTCGATGGACTATAGACGTAGGTTCGGCCGGAGGTCCGAGGAGGTTCACCACGCTTCCGTCGGCCGCAGGGCTCGCTTGCAGCCGACGGAAGTTGCACCAGATTGCTACTTGACGTCGATGGTAACCGTAGCGCTACCAGTCGGGCTGTAGCTCGCGCCGTCGTCATCCGTGGCGCCACCCGTCACCGTATTCGAGTGACTGAGCGAGCAGCTGTTGATGATTCCCTTGAACGAGCAGGAGTAGTTGCCGCTGGGGTTGATGGTTTTCGGCACAGAGCAGTCGGTTTCCGTTACTTGCTCGAAGCCGCTACCGGCCACGTGCGTCGAAGTGATCACGCCGAACTTGTTGTCGTTGAGCGAATTGAGCGTCAACGTATCCTGCGAGGACTTATTGGTCACTACGACCTGGTACGTAGCCTCGATGGCGCAGTTCAGCGCCGAAACGGTCTTTGTCAGTTCCGGTGCTTCCTCCACGTCGGCGTACGTTACGGTGGCGTCGTCGTCGTCGCAGAGGTCAGTATGCTGGAAGCTATCCGTTCCGCATGCGGTCACCGTATCGACGATCGTTTGTCCTTTGTCGCCGGCCGGCACTGACACTGTGAACGAACAGCTATACGTCTCCTGCGCCACTATCGTCGCCAACGTGCACGTCGTCGCCGTAATTCCGTCGTGCCCGGTGGTCGTGACGTCGCCATAGAGGTTGTCCGTCAGCGTGTCGAGCGTGAGGGATGCCTGTTGGGCAAGATTCTTCACCGCAACGCTATACGTCACGTTGCCGCCCGTTTCCGGAACGGTAAGCGTGGTAGCGGTCTTAGTGACTTCGATCGTCGCTGTTTCGACGAAGATGTCGACCTCGAATCCCGGTTCGCAATTGCACTTCGAGGGCGCGCCCGGAAAAGCGTCGGATGCCTCGTCGCATGTCTCGTTCGCTCCCGATTCGCGCCAGCTCGTGCAGTTGGGAAGTTTCAGCTTCCCATCCGGACCCGGTTCGCACGCTGCCGTCAGAGTAAGATGCAGGAGCTGCGGATTATGAGCCGAGTCGATATCGCCGCAAACGTCGTTGGGTTGAGCCTTGCTTGCTGGCGTCAGCGTCGGATCGAGATTGATGAAATTAGTCGAATTAGTATTATCGAGCGTCGTCAGCTTGCAAGTTCCGCTTAGTGCGCCGTCTCCATTAGGATCACCATCGACGCCGAAATAGATTCCGATGTCGTAGCGAGCCTGCGCCGTCAAGAGAACTTCGTAGTCGGCCGTAAACGTGACGTTGCCCCCTTGGCTGCACGAACACTTTTTGACACCGTTCACGACCTCACAACTGCCGCCAGACGTCACGTCGATGTTGGTGGCGCGCGCAACCCGCACATCGTTAGCCGTACAGGTCAACGTCTGGGTCTTGCCATGCGCCGTGTAATTGGTCTGCATGCACACGTTTGCCATCAGGGCCGACGCTGGTTGCCCCACCAGGAACAGCCCCGTGGTTACAGCAGCCAGGGCAACGGTCCGCAGCGCGGCTCGTAGCCATTTCGAGTGATTGAGTGGCCCACTCGCAGGCCGTCTACACACGATCATGTTCCGCTCCCAATGAAGTCGTTGTTCGTCGAACCCCTCGTTGTCCGCACACCAACCGGGACATCAACGAGGGCGCCAACCGCGCGGGGGCCCG
>JAICVH010000396.1 GCA_025935435.1 Burkholderiales bacterium | reverse complement strand
GCACCGCCGGCATCACGCGGCCGGCGAGCTTCACGGTTCCGGAGACGGGCTCGAGCAGTCCGCACAGCACGTCGGCAAGCGCGTCCTGTCCGTTTCCGGAGACGCCGGCGATGCCGAGGATCTCGCCGGCGCGTAGCGACATCGACACACCGTCGAGACCCGACTGCCGACCTGACGGCACGCTCACGCCGCTGATCGAGCACACCGTCTCGCCGCGACGATGGTCCCGCGCCACCGGCTTGCGTACGGCGCGACCGACCATCAATTCGGCCAGCTTGGACGCTTCCGCGTGCCGCGAGTCGAGCGTGGCGACGAGCTTGCCGGCGCGCAGTACGGCGATGCGGTCGGCAACGCGCATCACCTCGGCAAGTTTGTGACTGATGAAAATGATCGACAGGCCGTCGCCGACCAGGCGGCCGAGCGTGGCGAACAACGCCGCGGCTTCCTGCGGCGTCAGCACCGACGTCGGCTCGTCGAGAATCAGGATGCGCGCATCGCGGTAGAGCGCCTTCAGGATCTCGACGCGCTGGCGCTCGCCAACGGACAGCGACGCGACGCGTGCAGCTGGATTGACCGCCAGGCCGAAGCGCTCGGCGGTTGCGACGAGCTTCGCGCGAGCACGCGCACGGTCGGCACGCAGCGCCCACAACGGCTCGGTGCCGAGCACGACGTTGTCGAATACGGACAGGTTGTCCGCCAGCGTGAAATGCTGATGGACCATGCCGATGCCCGCGGCAATCGCCGCACCGGGATCACCGGGCGGCAGCGGCTCGCCGAACGCGGTGATCGTGCCTTCATCGGCTACATAGTGACCAAACAGGATTGAAACGAGCGTCGACTTGCCCGCGCCGTTCTCACCGAGCAGTGCGAGCACTTCACCGCGTCCGAGCGTGAGCGAGATGTCGTCGTTCGCGACGATTTCGCCAAAGCGCTTCGTGATGCCGGCGAGGCGAAGCACCGCCTCGCCGGCGGGTTTTGCGACCGTTCCGGGAGCGGTCACTTCGCCGTCGATTTCGGCTCCGTCTCGACGACGGCGACCTTGAACTTCCCGTCCCGAATCTCTTTTTCCTTCGCCGTCACTTTCGCCTGCAGGTCGGCAGGCACCTTGCTCGCAAACGAACCGAGCGGTGCCAGTTCCGAGCCCTTGAACTTCATCAGCGAGTACTGGCCGTAGTCCTCCGCCTTGAACGTGTTGTTCTTCACCGCCTGCAGCGCGCGCTCGATCGTCGGCTCCATGTTCCACAACGCCGAGGCGACGACGGTGTTCGGGTATTCCCTTTGCGTGTCGATGACGTTGCCGATCGCGAGCTTGCCGCGCTCCTTCGCCGCATCCGACACACCGAAGCGTTCGGCGTAGAGGACGTCGGCACCCTTCTCGATCATCGCGAACGCCGCCTCCTTCGCTTTCGGCGGATCGAACCACGAGCCGATGAACGTGACGGTGAACTGCACTTTCGGATTGACCTCCTTCGCGCCGGCCATGAACGCGTGCATCAGCCGATTCACTTCGGGGATCGGATAGCCGCCGACCATCCCGATGCGGTTGGTCTTGGTCATGCCGCCGGCGATCATGCCCGTCAGGTACGCGGGCTCCTGGATGTAATTGTCGAAGACGGCGAAGTTCGGCGGTTGCGGCTTGCCGGACGACCCCATGAGAAACGCCGTCTTCGGATAATCCTTCGCCACCTTGCGCGCAGCGGCCTCGACTGCGAACGACTCGCCGACGATCAACTGGTTTCCCTTCTCTGCGAACTCGCGCATGACACGCTCGTAATCGGCGTTCGCAACCTTTTCCGAGAACACGTATTCGATGTCGCCGCGGTCCTTCGCCGCGTTCAGCGCCTTGTGGATCCGCGACACCCACTGTTGCTCGACGGGTACCGTGTAGACGGCCGCAACCTTGATCCGGCCTTGCGCGAGGGCGTTCGATGCGCTCGCTGCCAGCGACAGACCGACAGCGGCGGCGGCGAGCTTCAGTAAGCTGCGACGTGTGTGCATTGCCGTGGTTCTCCGATGATTGAGGGGTGATGCGACGACGACAGCGCGCGAGCGTCGCTGGCGTCCGCCCGTTGCGGGCGCGAAGTGCAATGCTACAGCACGACGGCGGCGCGCATCGGCCCACGGACCGGGCATGAAAAAGCGGGCGGTGTGACCCGCCCGCGCCCCTCGGTGTTGCGCGTGCGCGCGATGCGCACGCTGTCTGCGTCAGGTCTCGGACGATCCGCGTGAGCGGTCGGTCGAACCACCGCTTTGCGATGAACCCATGCCGGCCGAGCCCGCCGACGGGTTGCCGGATCCGCTGTACATCGTGCCGCTTCCCGACGCATGCTGCGATCCCGACGTGCCGGACGCCGCATGCTGACCGCTCGAGCCGCTGCCCGCTGCTTGCGCTCCCGAGCTACCCGAAGCCGCGTGCTGCGTCGCGCCCGTCGTGCTGCCCTGCAACGAACCGGACGTGCCGCTACCGTACGTCGATCCGCTGCCGGTGCCGGCGTACGAACCCGCGGTGCCCCCGGTGCCATGCGTGCTGCTGCTCGAACCGCTGTCGCGAATCTCGAGCGTGCGGCCGCGTTGCTGCTGACGCGGCGCGTCGAGTTCGATCTCGAGCACGCCGTCGCGGAACGTCGCGGAGGCCGATTCGGCGTTGGCGCCTTCGGGCAGCGGAATCGTCCGGTAGAAGCTGCCGTAGCTTCGTTCGCTGCGGTAATAGCCGCTCTGGTTGGACGTGTGCTGCTGCTGGCGCTGCCCTTGAATGATCACCGCGTCCTGCTCAACGCGCACGTTGATGTCGTCGCGCTTGAGGCCCGGCAGATCGGCCTGGATCAACAGCTTGCCGTTGCGCTCGCACACCTCGATATGCGGCGACCACATCGACGGGACATCGCGACCACCGCCCTGCTGTTCCTGATCGAAGTCTTGCTGATGGCTCGGAAACAGGCTGCGGCCCATGCCGAAGTTCTCGAAAAAGCGATCCATCTCGTCGCTGATGCGACGCATGATCGAGAACGGCCCGCTGCCGTAGCCCGGTTCGTAGCCTTGTGAAAACGGCGACATCGACGACGCACCGCGACGCGAGAGCGCGCCACCCTGACCCGTACGCCCGCCCTGCCAGGTCGACATCCCTTGGCTGCCGGAAGGACCCTGACCCTGATTGCCGCCTTGGCCGTAGCCCTGGTTCGCTTGGCCGTAGCCCTGGCTCCCTTGGCCGTAGCCTTGGCCGCCCTGCCCAAAACTCTGGCCGCCTTGCGCGTGACCTTGGCCGCCTTGACCGAAGTTCTGGCTGCCGGTGCCGGACGTTCCGTAAGTTCCCTGGCTACCCTGAGTGGAGCCCGTTTGGCCGTACGCAGCCGTACTGGCTTGACCTGACGTGCCTTGGCCGTGGGATCCCGGGGTGGTCGAGCCCTGCTGGCCCGAACCCGCTTGCGAACGATC
>JAICVH010000308.1 GCA_025935435.1 Burkholderiales bacterium | reverse complement strand
CGAGTACGCAATTCGTGAGGGCTATCAGGGAGATAGAGCTCGGCGATCGGCGGGATCGTTACAACGCTAGCGTTGGCGTGTTCCTGTGGGGAACAACTGGTACACGACTTGCTGCAAGCAACTCGCACCAGTCCTGCATCCATCCTATGTTCAGCGCCAGCGAACGTCTCGCCACGGTTATCTCCGACCCTGCTCCACGTACACCTTCCGCCGAGGAGATCAGGAAGGCGGAAGCGATACGTGAAGCATTGCGGCGGCAATTGCTCCAGCGCGCGGAGCCGGAGTTCATTCCAGCATGGGTGGTCGGCGCGGACTGAAATCCGCTCCCCTGCATCAGAACGGTCAGTAGCGCTGACCCCGGTGGGCCTGAAACGTCAGTCGAGGCTTCGCCGCAGGGGTTGGGGCTGATCTACCGCTGAAATGGCCTTCGCCAACGCCGCTTAGCGGGACGCGGCGTCGTCTTACACCGTATAGGCCGTCCGGCCGATGCGCAAAAACACCGCCGTGGGATGAGGATGGAGCCTCTGCTCGGTCACTGCGAGGCGTAAATGAATTACACGCTGACAGCATCGTTCGATCAGGCTTTCGAAGCGCGACAGCGGTCAAAACCAGCAGCGTTCTACGACGACCCGTTAGGCGCCGCGCGCGGCATTGCATTCAGCACGCTTGCCTCGGTACTCGTGTTCTGGCTGCCTCTCGCCTACGTGCTTTTGCATTAACGGGCGAGAGAAGACTCCCGTAGCGCTAGTGGGCGCGGCGTTCTATGCGGCCGAACGGCCGCATGCCGCGCCCGGCTGTTGACCGCGCGTAAAAGCGAACCGCGCGTAAAAGTTTCGGTGCATTGGGTGGGCCCGGCTGGGATCGAACCAGCGACCAAGCGATTATGAGTCGCCTGCTCTAACCGACTGAGCTACGGGCCCGTACTCGCGTTCGCTTGGCGAGGAATCGACGCGACAGCGATACGCCGTCCAATCGCCGCAAGAATTATAACGTTCGACCCTACCGCGCTCGATCCCCGGAATGGCACGCGTGCGCCTGCAATGACGATCGCGCGCGTCGCTCACGCTAGAATCGCCGGCCCATGCAGCATTATCTCTGGCCGTTGCTACGTCCGCGTTCCGTCGCGTTGGTCGGCGCGTCCGAGCGCCCGCGCTCGCTCGGTCGCACCGTATACGAAAATCTTCTCACCGGCGGCTTTCCCGGCGAACTGTACGCAGTGAATGCGCGCCACGCGACGGTGCTCGAGCGCACTGCGTATCGATCGCTAGCGGCGATCGGCGCACCGGTCGATCTCGCGATCGTGGCAACCCCGCCGCACGCGGTTGTGCCGGTGCTCGAATCGGCGGTAGAAGTCGGGATCAAGGTCGCTGTCATCATGACGGCACCGGATGGCATCGACACGGCCACTGCACGCGCGTGGTCGGGTGACGTGTCGGCAACCGCGCGGCGCAATGGCATTCGCATCGTCGGCGCGGGTGCGCTTGGTGTCATACGCCCGGCGGCGCATCTCAATGCGACGTATTGCGCGCCCACCGCTTTGCGGGGTCGCCTCGCACTGATCGCACAATCCGGCGCGGTCGCGACGGCAATGCTCGATTTCGCCACGCCGCTCGGTATCGGATTTTCTTGCGTGATCTCGCTGGGTGGCGGTATTGATGTCGGCTTCGGCGAATTGCTCGATCTGCTGCTTCTCGATCAAGAGACCGACGGCATCCTGTTGTACGTGGAGGAGGTCGGCGATACGCGAGCGTTCATGTCGGCGCTCCGGGCGGCCGCACGAACGAAGCCGGTCGTCGTGTTGAAGGCCGGACGATCACAGGAGCCGTCGGCGACTGTCGCGCCGGACACGGTGTTCGATGCGGCGCTGATGCGCGCAGGAACCGTCCGCGTCAGTACTTACACGCAACTCTTTGCAGCCGCCCGGATTCTTGCGGGCGGACGCATACCGCAGGGCGATCGCGTCGCGATCGTCTCGAACGGTCGCGGGCCCGCGGTATTGGCAGCCGATCGCGCGAGCGACCATCGCATCGAACTCGCGTCGCTCACGCAGAAATCCGCGGAACAACTCGATCGCTTGTTCGGGACTGGTGAGCGAAGCACGAACCCGATGGACGTGCGCAACGCAGCGCCCGAACAGCACGCTGCGGCCGTTTCCATCGCCATCGACGATCCGAATGTCGACGTGGTCATCGCGTTGCATGTGCCCCGACCGAACACGGCTGCGATCGAAGCTGCAGAGGCGCTTGCGCAGGTGGCGCGGGGCCGCGCAAAGCCCGTGCTCGCCGCGTGGCTCGGTGCCATCGATCGCGCTGGCGTGCATGCGGCGCTCGAGGCCGGTGGCGTGTCGAATTTCTATACGCCGGAGAATGCCGTCGATGCGCTGTCGTTCCTCGCGGCGTACCGCAACAACCAGGCGTGGCTGCTCGAAGTACCGCCGCCGCAGCCGGAACCCGAACCGTTCGATGTGGCGTCGCTTGACCCCTTGCGGGTCCGACTCGCAGAGGAGGGGCGCGATCGACTTGCACTGAGCGAGGCAAGCACCGTACTGGCCACGTTCGGTATCGGTGGGTTCGCCGTAGTCGACTCGCTCGAGCGTGCGGAAGCCGCTATGCGCGGGCTTCGGACGCCGCTGATGCTCGAGCCGGATGTCGTCGAACGCTCGGGGCTGCAGCGCGTCGTGCGAAGCCGGCGGTCGCTTGCCAAAGCGTGGAGCGAACTGCGCGACGATGCGGCCTCCGCGTTGCCGCCAGGCTGGAACGGGCGGATCGTCATCCGCGAGGTGCCGCGCGACGCAACGGTCGGGGAGTTTGCGGTGGTCGTTGCCACCGATCGCCGCTTCGGCCCGGTGATCGTGCTCGGTCCGGCGCATCGGCGCGATGGGTTCATTCGGCAACCGGCCGTTATGCTGCCGCCGCTCAATGCCCGGCTGGCCGCGGACCTGGTCGCGCAGGCGATCCGTCCATCGATCGTGTCCGAGCTTCCGACATCGACGCTCGACGCACTCGTCGATACGTTGACGCGCGTGTCCGCGCTCGCCTGCGCGTTGCCGTGGGTGCATTCGCTGCGTTTGGACGCGATCGCGTACGCCGACGGACGCCCGTACCTCGTTGGAGTCACTGCCGAGGTCGACCCGCAGCGCAGGCTGATGCGCGGTTATCCGCACATGGCGATCCATCCGTATCCGGTCGAACTGATCGGCGACGTGACGCTCAGCGACGGGACGACGCTGCACCTGCGCCCGATTCGTCCGGAAGACGCCGAACTCGAGCGTGCGTTCGTCGACGGTTTATCCGAGCAGACGCGGTATTACCGGTTCTTCTACCGACTGACCGAACTGACGCCGTCGATGCTCGCGCGCTTCACGCAGGTCGACTATGACCGCGAACTGGCGCTCGTCGCATTGACCACGGGCGAGGGGGGTACGCACGGCTTCGTCGGCGTTGCGCGGTACATCGCAAATCCGGACCAGACAAGCGCCGAGTTTGCCGTCGTCGTTGCCGACGCGTGGCAACGACGAGGAATTGCGCGCATCTTGATGCGCGGGTTGATTGTCTGTGCGAAACGGCGTGGATTCGAGCAGCTGACCGGAACCATTCTTCGCGTCAACGAACCGATGCTCGCGTTCGTGCGCTCGCTAGGCTTTGAAACCAGCGAAGATCCCGAAGATTCCGCGCAGGTGTGCGCGACGCTGTCGCTCGCAACGCAGTGACGTTTTCGCGACAACCAGTCGCAGCGGCGCGGTAGTCGTGTCGCCGCGCCGCGATAAGTAACCGCCGCCAGCATGCAACGACCGCGATACTTCTCGCTCCGATCCGTGGGGCTCGCGTAGAGCGGCGCCTCCTCGTCCGGCGAACCCTTTTTCGGAGTGCTTCGCAAAAAAGCTAACTTGTACCGCCGAGCACGCCGCTGGGCATTCCACACGAATTAAGCGCCAGAAAGGGCTACTTGCAAACGTTTTTAAAGGTCGCCTGCGGTTAGCATTTTTGCTAACTCGTTGCGTTTGCGGATTCGCCTGACGGCTAGGACGGCACATCACTGACTCTCCCCCGCGGCAAGCCGTGTTTAGAATT
>JAICVH010000049.1 GCA_025935435.1 Burkholderiales bacterium | reverse complement strand
GTACAGGTCGGTCGATGGAAGTACTGTGACTGCGACACCCGCGTCGGCGAGTCGTCGCGCGATCGCCGCGAAGCGTTCGGCGCGCACCAGCGACAGCTTGGTGACGTGGCCGATGGCGACCCTCCCCCCGTAGCGGTAGCGCTCGGTGACGTCGCACACGTACTCGACGTCCATATCGTCGGGTGAATCGCCGAGGTCGAGATGCATGTCGATGTCCACATCGAACTCGCGCGCGATCGCGAATACGCGATCGATCTGCGCATGCGGATTGGCGTCGGTGTACGGTGCCGCGCCCACGACCGTCGCGCCCGCGCCAAGCGCCTGCCGCATCAGCGCCTCGGTTCCAGGATTGTTCGTGAGGCCTTCCTGTGGGAATACGCAGATCTCGACATCGACCGCAAAGCGACACACCGCGGCGGCCCGCTTGACGCCCTCGAAACCGCGCAATGCGATCCCCGGATCGACTTCGACGTGCGTGCGCACGCGCGTCGTGCCGTGGCCGATCGCCTTGTCGAGCGCTCGCGTCGCGCGCTCGCAGACGTCGTCGTCGGTGAAGCGCTTTTTCGCGGCGGCAACCTGCGCGATCGCCTCGTCGAGCGTGCCTTCGGACGGATTGCAGCGGTCGAGGATGCAGGCCTTGTCGAGGTGGATATGCGTCTCGACGAAGCCGGCGGTGACGAGACGGCCGTCGACGTCGATGTCCTGCGCTCCCCTCGCAGCTTGCGCAGCGAGTTGCACGATACGGCCGCCGTCGACGCCGATATCGACACGTGCTTCGCCTGCCGCATCGGCGATCGTCGCATTGCGCAGGACGAGGTCCATGCGCGATCAGACGCCGCCGAGATAGGCGCGCTCGAGTGCGGGATCGTTGCGCAGTTCCGCCGTGACGCCCGCATGCACGACCTTCCCGGATTCCATCACATAGCCGCGATCCGCGACGGCGAGCGCGAGCGCCGCCATCTGATCGACGAGGAGAATCGTCATGCCCTGGTCGCGCAACTCGGCGAGCACCTGATAGAGCTCGCCGATCAATGCAGGCGCAAGACCGAGCGAAGGCTCGTCGAGCAGCAGCACGCTCGGCTTTGCGATCAAGCCTCGCGCAATGGCAAGCATCTGCTGCTCGCCGCCGGACAAGAGCCCCGCGCGGCTCTGCCTGCGCCGATCGAGCGATGGAAAGCGCTTTACCATCGCGTCGATCTCGGCGTCGTCGACGTCGCGGCGGGTGTACGCGCCAAGGCGGACGTTGTCGACCACGGACAGCTCGGGGAACACCTGCCGGCCTTCCGGTACCAGCACGAGGCCACGGCGGGCGACCTGATGCGCCGCAAAGACCGTCACATCGGTGCCTGCGAGCAACACGGTCCCCCCTATCGGTCGCAACAGCCCTGCCAGTGCACGCATCAGCGTCGATTTGCCGGCGCCATTCGCGCCGAGCACCGCAACGATTTCGCCGGCCCGCAGTTCGAGGTCGACGTCGTGCACGACGGCAACGGCACCGTAACCCGCACCGAGCTTGCGCACGGCGAGTTGCTGCGCCGACGCCGGTTTCCAGCCCGGCGCGCGAGGTCGCGTGTCGAAATGCGCCCCCCCGAGGTACGCGGCCACCACCGTCGGATCGTTGCGCACCTTGTCGGGCCGACCCTGCGCGATGCTGCGTCCGGCATCCAGCACCGCAATGTGGTCGGAGATGCCCATGACGAGACTCATGTCGTGCTCGATCAGCACGACGCCGATGCCGGCGTCGGCGATGCGGCGCAACAGCTTCGCGAGCAGTTGCTTGTCCGACGCGTTGAGGCCGGCCGCGGGCTCGTCGAGCATCAGGATGCCCGGGCGCAGCGCGAGCGCGCGCGCGATCTCGAGCAGGCGCTTGTCGATATGCGGCAGATCACCGGCAAGACGACCGACGCTGCCGCGATAACCGACGTAGTCGAGCAGCGCGCGCGCGGTCTGCGCCTGCGCGCCGGTGCTTGAACTCGCGGCGACCGACAGCGGCGAGCCGAGGTGCCCGCGTTGCATCGCGACGAGCAGGTTCTCGAGCACGCTCATCCGCTCGAACAACTGCGGCGTCTGGAACGTGCGCGCAATGCCCGCGCGCGCAACCACGTGCGTCGGCTTGCCCGCGAGCTCGTCGGCACCAAGCCGGATCGACCCCGTCTGCGGCCGGTAGAACCCACAGATCATGTTGAGCACGGTCGTCTTTCCGGCGCCGTTCGGCCCGATGATGCTCGTCACCTGGCCGCTTTGCATGCGCGCCGTCAGGTCGCTCACCGCGCGAACGCCGCCAAAGGCAATACCGAGACGTTCGACGTCGAGCGTCTGATGCGCGGCACCTTTCGACACCAACAGCTGGGCGGACACGGGTGCGGCCGGTACGTCGGCCGGCTGGCGGAAGCGCCAGCGCGCCGAGAACGCACTCGCAAGGCCGCCCGGCGCGAACAGCAGCACGGCGAGCATCAGCACACCGGACAGCAGCACGCGATACTCGGCGAGCCCGGACAAAAGTTCAGGGATCGCGACGACGATGATCGCGCCGATGACGGGACCATAGGTGCGTTCGACGCCGCCGACAATGACCACCAGCACGAACAGGATCGACTGGAAGAACGGAAACGAACTGGGTGCGACGAACGTCGTCGCGGAGGCGAAGAACGATCCGGCGAGCCCGGCCAGGACCGCCGAGATCGTGAACGCGACGGTGCGCACCGTCAGCGGATTGACCGCCATCGCCGTAGCCGCGATTTCCGAATCGCGCACTGCGCGCATCGCCAGTCCCCACGCGCTGTGTGCGAGGCGCTTGTACAGCGCCAATACCACTGCCATCACCGCGATCGCCACCAGCGCGATACCGCGCTCTCCAAGCGACCAGTCGCCGAGCGCCGGGTACGGAATGTTCATCAACCCGTTCTGACCGCCGGTTAAGCGTTCCCACTCGACGACGCTGTATTCGACGACGAATCCGAACGCGATCGTCACCATCGCAAGGTACGGGCCGCGCACACGCAATGCGACGAGCCCGAGCAGCGCACCGACGATGCCGGTCAGCGTCATCGCGACCGGCAACGTCCACCAGAAGCTCCAGCCGAACTTGGTCGCGAGGATCGCCGTCGCATACGCGCCGAGCGCGTAGAAGCCGACGTGGCCGAACGACACCTGGCCGGTGAGACCGATCAGCACATTGAGGCCTACGCCGACGATGACGGTGAGCGCGCCGGTCGTTAGGAGAAACAGGTAGTACTGATTCGCCATCGCCGCATACAGGGCCGCCAGCACGACGATCGCGAGCAGCACCGGATCGCGCAGCGACTTCATGCGTCAGACCTTTTTCACGCCGGCCTGGCCGAGCAATCCGTGTGGCTTGATCGCCAGCGCGACGATGACGAGGAGGAACGCGAGAATGTTCGTGTACGCCGATCCCAGCATCGACGTGATCAGCGCTTCCACGACGCCGAACAGGAATCCGGCAAGAACGACACCGCGTGCGCTGTTCAGGCCGCCGAGGATCGCGACCGCAAACGCCTTCAGGCCGAACAGCGTTCCCATCTCTGCCGACACGGAGAAAAGCGGCGCAATCAGGATCCCGGCGATGCCTGCGAGCACCGTCGACGCTGCATAGCAGTACATGACGGCGCGGGTGACGTCGATGCCCATCAGGCTCGCCGCCTGCGGGTTCTGCACGATCGCAAGCAATGCCTTCCCGACGCGCGTACGCTGCGAGAACGCATGGAGCCCGAGCGCCACGCCGATCGCAACGACGAGGATGACGATCTGCAGCGGCGACACCGCGAGTCCGCCGAGTGTGAACGCTTCACCCGAGACCGGTAGGGCGAGGCTGCGCGGCTCCTTGCCAAACGTGAACATGACGACCTGCTCGAGCACGATGCCGGCGGCGACCGTCGACATCAGCCAGCCGTTCGACCCGGCGCGCACGAACGGACGCACGACGAAACGCTCGAGCACCATGCCCCATACGGCACACAACGCCAGCGCCAGCGGAATCGCGACAGCGAGCGGCCAGCCGAGCGACACCGAGAGCAGGTAACACAGCACCGCGCCCAGCATCAGCGACGTGCCCTGCGCGAAGTTCACCGTGCTCGACACGGCGTAGGTGACGTGGAATCCGAGCGCAAGCAGCCCGTACATCGCGCCCATCGACAGCCCCGACACGATCGACAGCGTCAGCACGGCGCAGGCTCCCGCACGTCGAGCGCAGCCGCGAGCGCCGTCAGCGCCTGCGTGAAGCAGGCCATGGGCGCGCGAACGATGCCGGCACCGATCTGTCCGACGCCCGCCTGTCGATGCGCAATGCCGGTCGTGATCACGGGCCGGATACCCGAGTCGACGACCTTGCGGATGTCGATTCCGCAGGGTGCACCCGCAAAATCGAGCGCGGGCAACGACAGTCCCGGGTTGCGCGCAACGGTGATGTCGTGCATCTGCCGCGAATACGCGATCGCCTCGCCGACGCTGCCGCCCACCAGTTGCACCAGTGCAGGCGACGCCGCGAGCGACGCGCCGCCAAATCCCGCGGTCTCGCAGATTGCGCTGTCGCCGAGGTCCGCATTCGCATCTTCCTGCCGGAAACCGGGGAAGAACAAGCCGATCGGCATGTCGGAAGGCGCTTCGAACCATTGCCGTCCGAGCCCGCTGACGCGAATGGCCGTCGTGACGCCGTTGCGTGCGATCGCGGTCACGACGGACGACGTCTCGATGCCGTGCGCTGCGTCCATGATCGCCTTCGACGACACCATCGAGAGGTTCAGGAAGAACTGCGAGTTGCCGGCGATGAAGCGCAGCGTTTCGCGAAGCTTCTGCGGATCGGCGTCGCTGTCGGCGAGCGCGACACTGATCGCCGCGAGGAATTGCAGCGTGGCGGCGGCGTTGCGACTGTGTACTTCATCGCCCATCAGCAGCGCCTGCGCCTGGATGCCCTTGAGGTCGATGCCGTCCCCCGTCGCGAGAGCGGCCTTCAGCGTCGGCGCGAGCGCCGTTTCGATCCATCGCAGACGCTCGATCACATCGGGTCCATTCGCGCCGAACCGGAGCACGCGGCCGATGCCTTCGCTCATGTTCGAGTACGCAGTGTTGCCGTGCGTTGCGTTTTTCACGACGAACAGCGGCATCGACGGCGAGATGATTCCGGCCATCGGTCCGACGGCTCCGAAATCGTGGCATTGCGCGATGCCGATATCGCCGGCGCGCAGCATCCGCTCCGCCTCGCCCGGCGTCGCTGCCCAGCCCTCGTAGAGGAGCGCGCCGATCATCGCGCCCTGCATCGGCCCACACATCGCGTCGAACGCAACCGGCGCGCCCGCGTGCAACAACGTGCGACCCATGTCAGGCCACACGTCGCGCGCGTGCAGCGCGATGTCGACGAGCATCGGCTGCGCAGATGTGATGCGGTCTACGGCGATTGCATTCGCGCGATCGATGCGTGACCCGGGTGCTGTCGAATCGTGCGCATCACCGACCAGTTGCGCGAGTGCCCATGCGAGCTGCGGATCGCCATCACCGACCGGTCGCCAGTCGAGTTGCACGACGCTGCCGCCGGCCTCGCGGACGCTGCGCGTGAACGCATCGACACCGATGTTGATGACGGAAAGAGGTGCATCGGCGAGCAGCGAGGGCGTCATGTCGTTTGTCGAATGTCGGTGGCGAAGCCGCTTACGGCACGATCGTCGTGCCGGCATCGCCCTGCAACGCATCGCAGGTGCGATCGAGCGACGTGATGACGACCTTGCGCCCGCCGCCGGCGAGATAGTTGAGCGCGGCGGTGATCTTCGGCCCCATGCTGCCGGGCGGGAACTGTCCGTCGTCGAAATGGCGTTTCGCTTCGGCGGCCGTCATGTGGTCGATCGGTCGCTGCGTAGGTCGTCCGAAATCGAGCGCGACGCGGTCGACGGCCGTCAGCATCACCAGCGTTTCGGCACCGAGATCGGCTGCGAGCAGCGCGCTCGTCAGGTCCTTGTCGATGACCGCCGACACGCCGGCGTAATTGCCATCGGCATCGCGGACGACCGGTATGCCGCCGCCGCCCGCGGCGATGGGGATCGTTCCCGCATCGATCAACGCCCTGATCGTGGGCAGGTCGAGGACTGCGATCGGATTGGGCGACGCCACGACGCGCCGATAGCCGCGTCCTGCATCCTCGATGAACTGCCATCCATGCTCGCGCGCAAGGCGATCCGCCTCGTCTTTCGCAAAGAAGCGGCCGACGGGCTTGGTGGGTTCTGCGAAGCCGCGGTCGTCCGCGTTCACCTCGACGCGCGTAATGATCGCGCTGACGGCAGCGTCTATCGCGTGGTGATGCAACGCATTGGCGAGCGTCTGCTGCAGCATGTAACCCATGCCGCCCTGCGAATGCGCAACGCAGATGTCCATGGGCATCGGCGGCAGCTCGTCCGCCGTCTTCGCCATGCGGAACAGGATGTTGCCGACGACCGGCCCGTTGCCGTGCGTCAGCACGAGGCGGTAGCCGGAACGGATGATCGTGACGAGGTGCTCGGCTGCCGTCGCCATGAGCGCGAGCTGTTCTTCGGCCAGACCCTTGATCGTTGGCGGATAGCTCGCATTGCCGCCGATTGCGATGACGACGGTACGGGCTCCGATCGCGCGATCGCGCGCGCCGTTACGCACCGCACGGCGACGCGCGCGAGTCGCTCGCGGCCGAACCACGACCGTCATCGCGCCGGCGCCGCCGGGCGCGCGACCTCTGTCGAGCTCGGGCGATCGCGCATTGCCTTCGCTGCGTCTGCGATCGCGCCCGCGAGGCGCGCTGCAGCCGTGCTGTCGGAGGCGACGATCGCGCCTGCGTCGCGGAGTGCTGCCTGCTGCGCCGACAGGGGCTGCGGATCCGCTTCGGTCCCGCAGACGAACGCGATCACCGGCAACTGACGTCCGGCGCGTGCGGCGTCGGCGCGAGCGTTGCGAATCGCTGGGCCGAGGGCGCCGGCCGGGTCGGGATGACTGCCATACCCAAGCACGACGTCGAGCACGACGGCGGCCACCGACGGATCGCGCGCTTCCGCGGCGAGCGCTTCGATTCGCGTGCTGACGTCGATCATCGGATGCGGGCGGCCGAGCGTGTACTCGTCTGCACCGTAGTCGGTGGCACGGTGCGCATCGCGCTTGCCTTGGTCGTGTCCGGACGCATCGATCGGCGCGTTCGAGCGTACCGTCAAACCAAGCGCCGACCACAATAGCTGCGCTTCGATGGCGAACGTGCCGCCCGAGTACAGCCCGTGCACGAACTGCTGCGACGGTAGAAGCGCCCGCGTCTCGCGCGTGACGACGACGTCATCGACATCGTCGTTCGACGAGTGCACGACCGCATGTCCGCTTGCCAAGCCGACCGCTGCGACGGCGGCGTCATGCAGCGTCTCGACCGCAACGGTTTGCGCGGGCCACGTCGTCCTAGCGGCATCGGCGCCGAGAAACAGCACCACCGAGGGCTTGCCCGCACGTGAAAGATGTTGCAGCACCTTGTCGGCGACGACACGCGCCGGCGGCTTGGAAACGACGCCAATCACGCGCGTCGCCGGGTCCGCGGCCAGAAGATCGATCGCCGCACACATCGTGGCACCGCCCACCGCGTCGTACACGTCGCGGCTGCCGGTGCCGATCGCGTGTGAAATGCCTTGGCCGAGCGCGTCGATGCGGCACATCACTTCCTGCAACCCGGTGCCCGAGGCGCCGACGAGTCCGATGGCGCCGCGACGCACGACGTTGGCGAATCCGAGCGGGACGCCGCGCAGGATCGCCGTGCCGCAGTCGGGACCCATGACGAGCAGTTGCTTGCGCTCCGCCAGCGCCTTCAACGCGCACTCTTCGGCGAGCGGTACGTTGTCGCTGAAGATGAACGCGTGCATGCCCTGCTTCAGTGCCTTCAGCGCCTCGGCACCGGCGTAAGCGCCCGGTACGGAGATCTGTGCCACGACGGCTGTTTCACCGCGCGCCAACGCGAGCGCGAGCGAGGGCGGCGTACTTGCCGGTGTTTCCGCAGCGGTCGATGTCGCGGGCGCCGCATCGAGCATGTTCTGGATCGCGCGCTGCGCGCTGTCGATCGAAAGTGCGGACTCAGCCTCTACGACGATCATCAGATCGGCGGGCGCAGCGCGCTCGAGTTCGGTGAGCATCAATCCGGCTTCCGCAAGCATTGCCTTGTTCGCCGGCGTTCCCATCAGCAGCGTGGCGCGCTTGACGCCCGGTTCGTCGAGCACGCGTTGCGAAACGCGCATCAGCGCAACCGAATCCTTGTACAGATTCGGCCTGATCGTGGCGGCGATGGGCAACGTCGTTCCTCTCGGGTCGGGATCCGCTGCACTCTAGGACTCGCTGCACGATCTATCCAGCAGCGCGGCCATATGCTAAACATTCACGCCGTGAATAATATCGCCAGCGTCGACCTGAACCTCCTGGTCGCTTTCGATGCGATCTTCAAGGAGCGCAACATCACGCTCGCGGCGCAGCGAATCGGATTGAGCCAGCCGGCGATGAGCAGCGCGCTCGGACGCCTGCGGCGAACGTTCAACGACGCGCTGTTCGTGCGCACCGGCCGCGGCATGCAGCCAACGCCTTACGCGCAGCTGCTCGCACCGCCGATCCAGCGTGCGTGCGAGCTGATCGCCGATTCGTTGCTGATCGGTGCCACGTTCGACCCCGCGCATGCGACGCGCACGTTCAATCTGTACATGACCGATATCGGCGAGGCCGTGTTCCTGCCGCGGCTGATCGGCGCCTTGGCGAGCGCCGCGCCCGGTGTGCGCGTTCGCGTGTTGCGCGTCCCGGCGCGAGGCGCCCACGAGGCGATGGCTGCCGGCGAAGTCGACATCGCGATCGGACTCTTTCCCGATCTCAAGGCAGGGTTCTTCCAGCAGCGCCTCTACCGCGACGAATTCGTCTGCATCGTGCGCAGCGGCCATCCGGCGCTGCGCGCCGCGCTCACGACCAAGGTGTTTGCCGACATGCGGCACGCGGCCATCGACTCAGCGGGCACCGGCCATCAGGCCGTCGTCGAGCGCGCCTTCGCGCGCCAGCAACTGCATCCCCGCATCGCCGTCACGGTCCCCCACTTCATGGCGCTGCCGGCAATCGTCGCCGAGACCGACTTGATTGCGACGATACCGCGACGCCTGGCGCGGACGTTCGCCGCTTACCCGAACATCACGCTCGTCGCCGCACCGCTGCGCATTCCGAGCGTCGACATCCGCCAGCACTGGCACAAGCGCTACCACCACGACGACGCGAACAAATGGCTGCGCCGGTTGCTCGCCGAGCTGTACCTCGAGTGACCCGAGGCACTGCGCTGCGGTGCCCCCGAGGTGGTTACGGCTTCGCGAGTCCTGCGCGGATCAGCAGCAACTCCGCGCTGTCATTCCACACGTCCATGCGCACGATCTTGCCGCGCCGCACGACGAAGCGATCGACGTAGCGATTGCCCGCGAACGGTTCGCCATCCGGCCACTCGCCGTACAGCGTCCCGGTGTTGTAGACGATCGTTTCGTCCTCGGTACCGCCGGCCACGACATCGGTGCGCTCGAACTTCTTCTTGACGACGCGATAGCGCGCTGCGTTGAATGCGGCAGTGCCCGCCGGGTCGTCGAACTTCCGGCCGCCGGTGAACGTGATGCGCACGTCCGGCGCCATGTACGTCCGTGCGCGAACCGGATCGGGAACCATCGATGCGTCGAGGAACTCCTCGACGATCCGGCCGGCCTCGATCTCGGCTTCGGAACGGGAAACGGAGCGATCGTCCGGCATGGTGCGCCTCCTGGCATCTCAATCGATTGGCGATACTACCAACGCGTGCAGGCGGCAGCCATCTAACGGCGGCTTGGCGCGCACGGCCGAACGCCGTATTCCAGGCAACGACCTCCGGCGCCCCCGTCAATTCTTCGTTGCGGTACCGATGGTTAACCGGCGACGCAACGCATGTGCACCGCGGGCGCATTATTGACGCGGTGAATGGGGCGAATTTCTGCGGCCGCCATGGACATGGCCGGCGCCCCGGACTAGTGTCGCGAATCGTTCATTCGACGTTCAAGGAGGAATCATGTACGGCTTGCAATCGGGCATCCGTCGGCGCGCGGTGCTTCGCCTGGCCGCGGTGGCTGTCGGCCTTGCCATCTCCGGACCGCTTGCGGCGGCCGACGTCATCAAGATCGGACTGGTCACCGCGCTGTCGGGTCAATCGGCGAAAGCCGGCGAAGCGATCACACGCGGCTTGACGATCGCGATCGACGAAATCAACGCCAAGGGCGGCGTGCTCGGCGGTCGCAAGTTCGAACTCGTACGTCGTGATGACGAGGCGAATCCGGCCAAGGGCCAGATCGCCGCGCGCGAGCTGTTGTTCAAGGAGAAGGTCGCGGTACTTTTCGGCGGCCTCGATTCGCCGGTCGCGCTTGCCATCGTGCCAATCGTCAACCAGGAAAAGGTGCCGTTCATGGACCCGTGGGCGGCCGGCACGCCGATCACGCGTAACGGCGCCAATCCGAACTTCGTATTCCG